>MAIU01000028.1 GCA_003344655.1 Candidatus Korarchaeota archaeon NZ13-K | reverse complement strand
CGTAAGCCCTATCGCTGAAGAGCAGGGCCTGCCTCACGTTCTGCTCGACCAAGAGTATCGTGTAGCCCTGATCCCTCAGGTCCCTCATGAGCCTGAAGAGCTCCGCGACGACCTTTGGAGCCAGCCCCAGGCTCATCTCGTCCACCATCAGAATCTTGGGCCTGAGCATCAGTCCCCTGGCTATGGCCAGCATCTGCTGCTCCCCCCCGCTCAGGGTCCTGGCCAGCTGATCCTTCCTCTCTTTAAGCCTCGGGAAGAGGTTGAAGACGAGCTCGAGGGACTCATTGTACTTCTCCCTCGCCCTCTTCGTGTAGGCGGCCGCCTTGAGGTTCTCTATGACCTTCATGTCTGGGAAGAGCCTCCTCCCCTCTGGTATATGTGCTATCCCGAGCTCAACCCTCCTGTGGGGCTCCATTCGAGTTATGTCATTCCCCATGAACTCTATCCTCCCTGATCTGAGAGGAAGCACGCCTGAGATCGCCCTGAGGGTTGTCGTCTTGCCGGCCCCGTTGCTGCCGACCAGGCAGGTTATCTCCCCCTCATCGACGCTGAGGGAGACCCCCCAGAGGACCTGGGTCTCGCCGTAGGCTACCTCTATGCCCTCAACGTTGAGGAGTCTCATGCCATCACCCCACCTCGACACCGCCCAGGTAGGCCTCTATGACCCTTGGATCGTTAGCCACCTCCTCCTTCGGACCATCCGCTATCTTCTCGCCGTAGTGGAGGACCACGAGCCTGTCGACAAGCCCCATTATGAACTTCATCACGTGCTCTATGACGACCATCGTGATCCCCTCGGCGTTCAGCCTCCTGAGGAGGGATATCATCTCCTCTATCTCCACCGGGTTCAGGCCGGAGGCTACCTCGTCAAGGAGAAGGAGCCTCGGCTCCAGGACCAGCGCCCTTGCGAGCTCCAGCTTCTTCTTCTCAACGACGTTCAAGGAGCCAGCGAGCAGATCGGATTTTCCGGCCAGACCCACCATCTCAAGCGCAATCTTAGATCTCTCCAGGGCCTCCTCCCTCTGCCTGTGCCTCATGAATGCCCCCGTGAGGACGTTCTCGAAGACCGTCATGTTCGAGAGGGGCTTAACTATCTGGAAGGTCCTGGCTATGCCTAGCGGCGTTATCCTGTAGGGAGGCCATCCCGTTATATCCCTACCCCCGAAGAGGACCCTTCCGGCTTCCGGTTTGAGGAAACCGGTTACTACGTTAAGGAGGGTCGTCTTGCCCGCGCCGTTCGGGCCTATCAACCCGACTATCTCGCCCTCTCTGACCTCCATGGTCACGTCCCTCAGGGCGACGAGGCCCCCGAACCTCTTCGTGACACCCTCGATCCTGAGCAAGGGATCACCTCCCGTGGGTGGGGCGTCTCAGGTAGCCCCTGCTCTCCAGCCAGCCCACTACGCCGCGCGGCACCCTGAGGGATATGAGGAAGAGGATTATGCCGGCCACCAGGAAGTGGAGGCCGAAGTAGCGCGGGAAGGCCGTGACCACGTTCGACCTTATGTACTCGAATATGGGAACGAATATGAAGGAGCCCACCACAGGTCCCCAGAAGGTGTACATCCCACCGAGGAGAGAGGCTATGACCGGGTATATGGATATCAGCAGCAGGTCGAAGACGCTGTAGGGGTCCACGAACCTGAACCTCACCGTGTATATGCCCCCGGCTATTCCCATGAAGAAGGAGCTCACCAGCATCGCCAGGACCTTGTACTTGAACGGGTTTATGCCAAGCAACATGGCGGTCTCCTCATCCTCCCTTATTGCCTGAAGGTAGTATCCTATGTCCCTCCTGACCAGGTAGTTCATCAGGAGCACCTCGACGCCGAGGTAGGCCAGGGCCAGGTAGATGTAGTAGTATGCCCCGGCGTACCTGAGGTAGTAGAGCTCCCTCTCTGGCGGGACTATCGGGACCTGAAGGCCCGCGGCCCTTCCTGGAGCGAACTCCTGGAAGAGGAGGAGGAATATCGTGACCAGGGCTAGCGTGGCCAGGGAGAACCAGTGGCTCCTCAGCCTGAAGAGGAAGCTCAGTCCCAGGCCGAGGAGGGCGGCCATTATCCCTCCTATGGGTATCCCCACCCAGGGGGTCACCTCGTAGAAGAGGAGGAGGATCATCGTCGTGTAGGCACCTACCCCGAAGAAGACGGCGTGACCGAAGCTCACCTGGCCCGCGTAGCCCGCCAGGAAGTTCCAGGCCATCGCCATTATGGAGTACTGGACACACAGGTAGAGGGCCGCCGCGGCGAACCCCAGATCCAGCACCATGAAGATGATAGGGAGCGCGAGCAGAAGGGCTATCAGGCAGAGGTAGATGAATGACCTGCTGAGGCTCACCTGATCACCTCCCGAAGAGGCCCTTCGGCCTGAAGAGTATTATCAGGATGAAGACTATGAAGGCAGTGAGGGTCTTCAGCGAGGGCGAGATGAAAAGCGCGCTTATCGTCTCGAGGAGGCCTATAAGAATCCCCCCGAGGTAGGCCCCGAATATGCTCCCGAAACCCCCCAAGACGACGCATATGAAGGCTATCATAGCGAAGAAGGCGCCCATCTCAGGGTAGATGGGGTAGAAGAGCGAGAGCAGGACCCCCGCTATGGCTGATATGCCAACACCTATCCCGAAGGCCAACCTGTACATTCTCCTTATGTCTATCCCGTGCAGCTGAGCGGCCAGCATGTCCTGGGCCGTGGCCCTGAGCGCGGCTCCGGTGAACGTCCTGCTCATGAAGAGGTAGAGGGCGAAGGCCACCGCCAGCGAGACGACCAGGGCTATGAGCTGGGGCAGGGAGAATGACACGCCCCCCATCCTTATGAAGAGGTCCCTATATGGCACATCGACTATCCTCGTGTAAGGACCCATGAACACCTCAAGGCCGTACCTTATGATGAGGAGCACCGAGAACGTGACTGTTATCTGGCTGAGCACCGGGGCCTCGAGTATGGGCTCTATCGCGATCACCTGCGTCAGGACCCCCAGAAGGAAGACCAAAGCGAAAGTCAGCGGAAGGGATATGAGGGGATCCACTCCGATGGCATCAAGCATCAGGAAGCCTATGAAAGCGCCCAAGGCCATGTAGTCGGCCTGAGCGAAGTTTATGACGTTCATGACTCCCCATATGAGGGCGAGGCCGACGGCCACGAGGGCGTAAATGCTTCCTATCATGAGCCCCGAGACCACCGCCCCCACCAATGAGGTCGGGTCAACCATGAGGGTCACCCCAGCGATCATAAAAAATTTGTAATGTGGGGAGGGCTTCACCTCTTCTCCCAGGACGGGAACGGGAATACTATGTCCATCGTGGCGACTTCCCTCGGGTAAACGGTGTGGTACTTGCCATCGGTTGGGCTCATCTGAACTATTATGCCCCTCGCGAGTATGTTCTGACCCTTCTCATCGAACTTTATCCCCGCCCATGGCATTATTATCCTCTCCGGCGGCACGTCCATCTTGGCCAGGGCGTCGCGTATGGCGCTCCTGAAGGCCTCCAGGTCAGTCGGGCTGGCAACCTTCGCGGCCTCCTCTATGGCCCAGTAGACAACCCAGACCCCGGTGTAGTCCCTAGCCGAGTTCCCGTTGAGGTTCACCCCGTACTTGGCCACGTACTCATCATTGACCTTCTTCAGCTCTGGGATCATCTCAAGCAGGTCCCAGTTGAACACCTCCCTGCTCATGAAGTAGTAGCCGTCCTTCCCTATCTGCTGGACGTAGGCCGGGTCTATGAAGCCGGCATCCTGAGCCAGTGCGACCTTGGGGGCGAAGTTCTTCGCCTTCATCGTCCTGACCAGGAGTATCCCGTCGTTGGTGTAGCTGGCGATGAGCAGCACATCCGGGTTGGCGGCCTTCAGCCTCTCGACCTCGCTGTCAAGGGAGGTGACCGTGGCGGCGTGGTAGCTGACCTCGGCCACTATCTTGTAGCCTGCCGCTGAGAACAACTCCTTCCAGGCTTTGGCCGTGGATGCACCCCACTCCGTGTCCTCATTTATTATGGCGACCGTCTTCAGGCCTCCGTATGTCTTGTTCAGATAGTTTATGAACTCAACGTGCTGCTCCGCGAAGGTCCTATCGTGAGCGGTCGTCCTGAAGAACCACTTGTACCCCCTCTCGGTCAGGGCGGGTGATGAGGAGTCCGGGTTGAGGAACGGGACCTTGTACGATTCGGCCACCTCGCTGGCTGTCTTTGTGACGGCGCTCTGATAGGCGCCCATGAGTAGCACGACCTTCTCCTCCTTTATGAGCCTCTCGGCCTCCGCAGCGCCCGTTGCCGGATCACCTGCGCTGTCCCCGAACACCACAGTGAGCTTCGCGCCCCCTAAGTTCTTTATCCCCCCAGCAGCGTTTATCTTCTCCACGGCGAACTCGACACCTCTCTTGAGGTCGGCTCCAGTCTCGGCGAGCCTCCCGGATAGGGGGAGTATGACGCCTATCTTCACCTCAGAAACCACGGGCTTCGTGGCTGTCGGCGTAGGTGTCGCGGTCTCCGTCGGTGTCACCGGCGCCGTCGGCGTCGTTGTGGTTGGGGCGGGCGGCATCATGAGGAGAGCGGCCCCCGCTATGATCACTATTATCAGGATCAGGATTCCCAGAAGAGCTCCTCTGCTCAGGGCCATGATCACAGCCCCCGATCAGTGAGCTGCCTTACTTATAAATTTTCCCATCCGGGGGCGGGGAATGAAAAGTAAAAACAATAAACTAAAAAATATTAATAGAAATCCCCTTATAATATCATGAATTTTCATGAGGGATGGGACGCGAGGCCCCCGGACATTTTTCGCCCAGTTCACAGGGCTGAAGCGACTCCTTCACAAATCGTTGAACTCTCGGATCAAGCGCGATCGCTCGCCCCTCGAGACACCGCGCCGACACGGCACCCCTTGGGGAAGCGATACCCTGAGATTATCCCCAGCCCCCAATGGAAAATATGGGCTCGCTTACTCACTCCTCCGCGACTATGGAGAGCTCCTGATCCTTCCTCGTGAAGGTCAGCTGAGCAGCGGCCGCCACGAGCAGGGAGAGAAGCCCTGTGTACCTGGACAGCGTCCCCACGTTCACCTCAATAGAGCTTATGCTGAACTCATAACTCACAGGTTCGCTCAGGTAGTAGCTGACTCCCGTTATGTAGATGATCCTAGTGATCAGCTTTCCCTCCGCCCTCACCAGGAGGCCCGATCCATCGTAGGTACCCCTGAAGTACTCCAGCAGGTTATCCACGGACACCCTCTGGGTCCTGCCACCCAGAGTCACGACGTGCTCCGTTTCCAAGCGCTGATTCCTTATTTCCAAAGTCCTCATGGCCTTTCCAGTATCGTAAAGGAGCTTGGCCGCGGCCAGCCTGTTCAGGAGGACCCTGGTCTCCTGGAGGGCCATGGTGTTCCTGTAAGATTCGAAGTCTGGGGGTCTGAAGGCCGCGTAGTCCATGTAAGGGGTCCCGTCTAGCGTGTACTGGATGGTCGCGACGCTCACCCTGCCGACGCTGGGGGCCGCGATGACCGTGTAGGCCCCCCCGAGTATGAGGAGCAGGGTGACCATGCTGAGGATCGTCTTTGAGAGGGAGCTGAGCCCCCTGGGGTAGGAGGATGGGATCATGAGGAAGGGAACGCGAGAGGCGTGCGTTATCACCCTCAGCAGGCCTATCCTCCTCCTGTTGGCCACTAGGGAGAGCATGGCTATCCCTGCTAGGAAGCCCCCCGCGTGAGCGAAGACTGCAACACTACCAGCTATCCTGGCGTAACCGTATATGACCTGTGTCGCGAACCAGAAGATTATGTAGAGGGAGGCCCTCATGGGGAAGCAGAGGGGGAAGAGGAAGACCGGGATGCATATAACGAGGGAGGTACCGGGATAGAACATGAGGTAGGCTCCCAGGACCCCGCTTATGGCCCCGGAAGCCCCTATGGCCGGAACGGCGTAGGAAGTCAGGCCCCCTATGAAGGAGTAGGCGGTGTGGAAGATGGAGGCAGCCAGGCCGGATGCGAAGTAGAGGAGGGTGAACCTCCCGGAGCCCAGGGCCTCCTCAACGGCCCTCCCTGCGAAGAAGAGGAAGTACATGTTGAAGAATATGTGGAAGATGTCGGCGTGCAGGAACATCGATGTGAGGAGCCTGTACCACTGCTCCGGGTAGGGGAGGAGGGATGGGGAGAAGCCCCCCGCCGTGACCCAGTAGTCATCAACGCTCAGGAAGAGGTTCCTGTATGATGTAGCGGCGTAAACGAGCGAGTTGGCGATTATTAGAAAAATTGTGACTCTGTGCTTCGGTCTGAACTCTGGAATCGTCATGGGTATCCCGATGGCCATGCTCATCCTCAGAAACGCGGGTCCTCAGAAGATAAAGTTTTCCCAAGCCTCCCTCCAGGACCCCCCTCCGAGGCCCCGAGTAGCTGAGCATCGGTCAGGGCATCCTCGAGAGGGGGATCCCCTCAACCCGGGATTCACATGAACTCTGACCTAAACGCTCATCCCCGCTGAATCCCTGAGAGCGCGGCGAGGTCCTCTGGGCTGAGCCTCCAGCCCATGGCCCCCCTGAACTCCTCCACCCGGCTGACCCTCTCGCTCTTCGGAATCGCTGTGACCCTTGGCCTCGAGATCAGGAAGTTCAGGGCGACCTGAACCGGGGTTTTCCCGTACCTCTCGGCCATCCTCCTCAGGACCGGCACCTCGCTCACCCTACCACCCTCAAGCGGGGTGTAGACCTGCAGAGTCACCCCCCTCTCCACGCATAGGGGGAGGAGATCCCCCTCTATCCTCCTGTCCAGGAAGCTGTACTTCACCTGATTCACCACTATCTCCCTCCTTCTGGTGGAGAGTATGGCCTCCTCAAGCTCCCTGGCGTTGAAGTTGCTCACCCCCACGTGCCTGCAGAGCCCCCTCTCCGCGATGAGCTCCAGGCGCCTCACCTGATCCCTCACCGGGATACGCTCGTTCGGCCAGTGTATGAGGATCAGATCGCGTAGCTCAGGCCGAGCCTCCTGAGGCTCCTCTCCGCGGCCATTACAGCCTCCTCATCGCTCTCGAAGTGCCTCGGAAGGAGCTTCGTCGTGATGAAGCAGCTTTCCCTCCCGAAGGACCTGGCCACCTCGCCCACGAGATCCTCAGTCGAGTACATCTCCGCCGTATCTATCTGGGTGATTCCAAGTTCCAAGGCCCTCATCAGGGCATTCCTCGCACTCTCCCTGTTCCTGATCCCCCAGGTACCTATCCCTATGGCCGATATCCTCTCTCCCGTCCTCCCGAGCTCCTTCATGTCCTCAGGATCTATTCCCAGCTCCGATCCCCTCAAGGCCCGATCCTCTCCACCGAGACCTCTATCGGGGTCGTCCTCGCGAGGTTGTCGCTCACGGGGCACCTCTCCTCCACCCTCCTCATGAGCTCCCTCAGCTTCTCCTCATCCGCGTCCGTCCTGAGGCGGACCACAACCCTTATACCCTTGTAACCAGCCCTGGGCCCCTCCTTTCCGTAGAAGACGGCCGGATTGAACAGGCCCACGGCCTCGAACTCCGCCTCCTCTATCCTTATCCCCATATCCTCGGCGACCAGCGTTGCTGTTATGTTCAGGCATCCTATGAGGGATGCTAGAGCGAGATCCAGGGGACTTGGGGCCTCCCCTCCCAGCTTGTCGATCAGGAGCTCGAAGCCCCCGCAAGTGACCTTGGTCTTTGTTGGGGAGACCCTGATCCCGGAGACCCTAACCTTAATGTCCTTGTACTCCAAGGCATCACCCATACTCAGCGTAGGATCAGGCTATAAAAACCTGAAGGTTCTAATGAAGAACGATCGGCTTGATCCTCAGAAGATTTTTATTGATGGCGCGATCCGGCAGCCCCATGCTCGAGATACTGCTTTGCCTGGCATCGGGGTTCCTCGCGGCTAGGCTCCTCAGGTTGAGGATAAACCCTCCCCTCCGTCCCCTGGCCTACACCCTCATCCTCCTGATAGGCCTTAGGGTCGGCTCCGAGGGCCTCTCCTCTCTCCCCGAGATCATCCTCCAGTCCCTGCTGATGGCCCTCCTCACGCTTTCGGGGAGCATCATTGCCGTTCGGGCGATTAGGAGGATGAGATGATGCTCTCCTCCCTGCTACCGGCCGTCCTGCTCCTCTCCGGGATGCTGGCCGGCTCCCTCCTGAGGGCGGGCTTCGCGGATTCTCTCGTCTCAGGCCTGCTCTACCTCCTCCTCTTCCTCATCGGGATCTCGCTGGGATCTGAGAGGATTGAGATCGGCTTGAGAGACCTCGAGATTCCGATCGCCACCGTGGCTGGAACACTGCTTGCCGCGGCGCTGGCCTCACCCCTCATGGGCCTGCCGCTCAGGGCTGCGCTGAGCGTTGCGGCCGGCTTCGGTTGGTACACGCTGGCCGGCCCGCTTGTGAGCGGCCTGCTAGGCGCGAGGATGGGCACTATTGCCTTCCTCTCCAACCTGCTCAGGGAGGTGATATCGCTGGCGCTCCACAGGGTCATAGCCGCGAGGCTGGGCTGCGATGCCCTCATAGCCTGCGGTGGAGCGGCATCAATGGACACATTCCTGCCCTTCGTCGCCGACTCCTGCGGGAGCGGGGGAGGGATGAGGTCCTTCATATCTGGGTTCGTCCTCACCCTGATAACACCTCTCGCGATATCCTCATTCGCTGTCTACCTCCCTTGATGCAAGCAGCATCGCACAAGCTTTTTGGCCTCGATCGGGAGGGTCCAGTATGCATGAGCTCCTCTGCAGGGGAGCCAGGGTTCTGGTCAGGGACCGCGAGGTTCAGGTGCTCACGGATCCGGTGGTCCTGAGGTGCCCTTACGTCAGGGCCACTTACGGCATAGAGCTCATAGACAGGGAAGCTGTTAGGAGGATTGTTGAGATGAAGATGAGGGATCTCGGCTTCTTCTGCCCCAGCAGGTGCCTTGAGAGCGATGAAGTCGTTCCCTTCGGGAGCTCCGAGATGATAAGCTCCGCGATGGGGGAAATACTGGACTGCGCGGTCCTCGTTTGCGACGGGGCCGGCACTGTGATAACATCGAACCCGAGACTCGTACAGGGGATAGGGGCCAGGATGAACGGGCTCCTTAGCACTTCACCGATCCCGGAGGTGATAGAGGGCATAAGGGCCAGGGGAGGGGAGGTCCTGGAGGAGCCCAGGATAGATCAGGTGGCCGGCGTGAGGAAGGCCATAGAGATGGGGTTCAGGAGGATAGCGGTCACAGTCATAGGGCCCATGGCGAGGGACATAGGGGAGCTCAGGAGGATTGAGGAGCGCCATGATGTCAAGCTAGCCATATTCTCGACTTGCAACACGCTCGCCTCGGAGGAGGAGGTTGAGTACATAGAGCTGGCCGACATCGTTTGCGCGAGCGCCTCAAGGCTTATCATCGAGAGGATCGGCAGGAAGGCTATCATGCAGCTCGGGGTTCACATACCCGTCTTCATCCTGACGGAGCTGGGGAAGAGGATAGCCCTAAGGTACCTGGAGGGGATGAGGTCCCCCCTCCTCGTGTCCAGGGTGAGGATGCCCTTCATCCAGGAAGACAAGCTGCCCATGCTCAGGGAGCCCTCGGGGGATTCAATGCGATGATGGGCCAGCGGAAAAATCAGGAGGGTCGTGGAGGAGGCACGGCCACGTCCACGATCCTCCCATATGAACCATCGTCGAAGATCACGTAGAGGTTCCCGTTCGTCAGATCATAGAGGTATATGCGGCTCCCGTGGTCGGCGAAGAGGAGGCCCCTGCTCACCGTGACCCCTCCCCCTGGGGTCGCGAGCCTCTCCAACCTCGCGTTCTCCACGTAGTCCATCCCCATGACGGGGAAGCCGAAGGTGGCGAGCTTGGTCACCCTTCCTCCCCTCACCTCGTATATCGAGGAGGGTATCCTGTTCCCGCTAGATAAGTAGAGCGTGTCATTCCTCCCGAACTCGAAGTGGCCGGCCCAGTAGCCGTCGAAATCCCGAGGATCTATCCTCATGAAGGTCTGCGGGAGGTTCCTGGCTATCCTGTAGATCAGGCCTCCCCCGGCCCCAGAGGCCTCGCTGAAGTACATCTCGAAGCCAAACTCGGGATCGGGACCGAACCTGATGCAGCGGACGTAGGTGGTGTGATTTAGCACGATGGTGATGCTGGGGGATGTTGTCCCGGGGGCCGAAGGTTGGAGGTAAAGGTATATCTTGTTCCCGTTCGCGTCGGCGAAGTATATCTTCTCCCTTATCCCCACGTGGGGAGTGAACGTGTCTACGCGGATGCCCATGTAGGCGACCTGGCTGACCTGACCGTTGGAGGAATCGTACTGCAGTATCCTCTTGCCACCATCCACTGCGAACCACACCACGGAGGGGTTCGCGAGCCTCGCGCGCACAGCATCGGCAGGTGTGATCGTGCGCGTGGTCGTCGAGGTCAGCGTGCGGGGCGAGGTGACCGGGGTGAGCGTGAGTGTTGGGGAGGTGGAGGGGGACGTCGTGATTGGGTAGGTGCTCGGCGCCGCGGATGTCTCAGGGGGACTCGACGAGGGACCTTGGGTCGCGGTCGAGGTGGCCTCTGTGGTGGAGGGCAGCGATGTGGTCGGCAGCGGTGTGTATTGAGTCTGAGAGGTTGAGGTAGCCTCTGTGGTGGAGGGAGAGGGGGAAGGCGCGGTAGAGGAAGAGGGAGCGCCCGTTATGACCGTTGTGATTGTGGTGACGGTCACGGTTCCCCCCTCCCGGGGGATTGAGGTAGAGGTAAGCTGCCCCTCCCAGGAGCGCCAGGGCGGCGAGCGCGAGGACCCCCAGGAGGGACCTGGAGGCTCCCAACTGACTCAAGATGCCACCTTATGTGGACCGTCAGGTTAACTCAATATAAGCGTTTCTGCAAGGATCCTCATTGATATTTACCTGAAGTCCCATCCTTGGGAAGCCCAACAGATGCCGGGCCGGGGTTCCGGAGGGCCTGCCATGGCCTCAGCCCAGCATTGTGTCAAGGGCGAGCATGAGTATGAAGCCCGAGAAGAAGGAGAGGGTCGCCTTGTTCTCATGGCCGCTCCTGTGAGTTTCAGGCAGGGCCTCGTGGCTCACCACGTATATCATCGCTCCAGCACCGAAGCCCATGGCCAGCGGAAGCAGGGATGCGGATAGCGATGCGAGGGCGGCCGAGGGTAGGGCCAGCACCACCTCGGAGAGCCCGCTAAGCCAGGCGTATAGAACGGCCCTCCTGAGGCTTCCCGTGGTGGCGTAAACCGGAAGGGCCACTGCAAGTCCCTCAGGGGCGTCCTGAATTGCTATAGCAATCCCCAGCGTTATCGCGTCCCTCACCTCGAAGGCCGTGGCCACTCCTATGGAGAGACCCTCGGGCAGGTTGTGTATTATCACCGCCAGGGCCACCAGCCAGGCCGCCCTCAGCTTCCTCAACGCCCCGGCCGGGCCCTCGTAACCCTTGATGAGGTGCTCGTGGGGGATGATAGCATTCACCCCGTGTATCACCAGGGCCCCTGTGACCAGGCCGGAGATGGGGAGGGGCAGTCCGAAGTCCTCTATGGCCGGGATCAGAAGGCTTGTGAAGCTCGCAACGAACATGACACCGCTGCTGAATCCAAGGCCTATGTCGACCAGCATGGAGAAGCTCCTGCCGCTATCCCTGCCCCTCAGCAAGGCCACGGGCAGACCCCCGAGCGTCGTGCTGAGCATGGCCATGGTGGAAAGTATTAGGGCGAGCAGCAGCGTGTTACCGTCGCTTAATCCCGAGATGAGCTCCACAAGTCCCAAGGAGCACACCTCCACCCTATAGGATGAGCAGCTTCACCCTCCCGATGTTTTCGGATCCTCATCGAGGGTTGAGACCGAAAATGCTGCGATGCTCGGGTTCCCCGTAACCGCATACCGCTCCTTTTAGGGACGAAGGAGAATCTTTAAATACAGCAGCTTCATGGAAATAGGGTTGAGAGAGGAGAGGTTGAAGGAGCCCTACGCTTCTCTTCTAAGGAAGCTCCTAGATAGGGCTCTTGAGAAGCTTGGAGACAACTTAATATCGTTTGTGGTCTTCGGATCTGTGGCAAGAGGCGAGGCCAGGAAGGACAGCGACATAGACATACTCATAGTTGCCAGGGATCTTCCGAGGAGCAGGTTTAAAAGACAGGACCTCTTCATGGAGATAGAGGAGGCTGTTGAGCC
>MAIU01000027.1 GCA_003344655.1 Candidatus Korarchaeota archaeon NZ13-K | reverse complement strand
GTGCTCTACCATCATGAGCTGGAGGCCATGAGGCTAGTGCACCTGGAGGATCTAACCGTGGAGGAGGCCTCCATGAGGATGGGTCTACCCAGGGCCACCTTCTGGAGGATACTCGAGTCCGGGAGGAGGAAGGTAGTGAGGGCCCTGGTCGAGGGGAGGGCCATAGCCCTGAGGGCCTATGAAAAAGTTTAAATATTTTTGATACATGTTTCAGATGGGTGATGCGATGGGCTGGTGGAGGCGTTGGGGTCCCTGGCCCGGTCGCGGGCCCTTCAGCTACCTCCCGCCCTGGCAGAGGCCGGGATGGTGGGGCAGAGGATGGTGGTGTTGGTGGTGGTGGACTCCTCCCCCGAGCTCGGCCTTCCCGAGCAGGGATGAGGAGCTGAGCTACCTGAGGAGCCTGGAGAGCGAGCTCAGGGAGAGGCTGAAGCAGATAGAGGAGAGGCTGAGGGAGCTTGAGGAGGGAAAGAGCTGATCCTCATCCGTAAAGAACGACCTTTAGCCCGGCCTCCTCGAAGATCCTTTTTATCTCATCCAGCCTCTCCCTGGATGGCCCCTTCCTCACCTCCATTTTGTAGGGAAGTCCCAGCCTGTCGTACTTCTCCTTGACGTCGTGGTATGGTAGTAGGTGGATCTCCTCTATTCCGAGCTCCGAGAGGAAATCTCTTATCATCCTCAGGTTCTTATCTGTGTCCGTTATCCCGGGGATCACGGGGAACCTGGCTATCACATCCCTCCTCCTCCCGCTCTCCACCAGCAGCCTGAGGTTCCTCACTATGGGCCCGCTCGGGACTCCGGTGTAGTACCTGCTCTCCTCCTCGTCCAGAAGCTTCACATCATGGAGGAAGAGGTCCACCTTGTCGATCAGGGACCTTACAACATCGCTGGAGGCGAAGCCGGATGTTTCCACCGCGGTGTGAATCCCCAGCTCCTTGCAGGCCGAGAGGACATCCCTGAGGAAGGCCGGCTGGAAGAGGGGCTCTCCCCCGGTGAAGGTCACGCCCCCGCCGGAGGAGTCGTAGTATATCATGTCCTTCCTTATCTCATCGATCAGCTGCTCGACCGTATAAACCCTCCCGACGAGCTTCAGGGCGCCGGAGGGGCAGTTCTGGGCGCACAACCCGCAGCCATTGCAGACTCTCCTGTCTATTGAGTGAACGTCGCCCGCTGATACGCTTATCGCACCTAGGGGGCAGACGTCCTGGCAGAGGTGACAGTGGATGCACTTGTACTCGAAGTATATGACCTGGGGCTCCGGGCTGATGCCCTCTGGGTTTTGGCACCACCAGCACCTGAGGGGGCAGCCCTTCATGAAGACGTTCGTCCTTATACCGGGACCGTCGTGTATCGCGAACCTCTGAATGTCGAATATGATGCCGGAGCTCAAGCGATCACTCCCAAAAAAATCGTGAAAATTATAGGTGTTTGTGCTCGGTCCTCTCTATTATCTCGTCCTGAAGGCCCCTCGGGAGGTTAACGAAATAGTCGCTGTAGCCCGCTACCCTCACCATGAGATCCTGGAAGTCCTGCGGCCTCCTCTGAGCCTCCCTCAGCAGCTCCGCGCTTACCACGTTGAACTGAACGTGATGACCCCCCATCCTGAAGAAGGCCCTTATCAGATGGGCCAGCTTCCTCAGGTTCTCCTCATCGTCGAATATGTCAGGGGTGAGCTTCTGGTTGAGGAGGGCCCCTCCGGTCTTGTCCCAGTCGCACTTGGCGACGCTCCTGAAGACGGCCGCTATCCCCTTCCTATCCATCCCCTGAACAGGTGAGACGCCCTCCGACACGGGGAATCCTGATTTCCTCCCATCAGGCGTCGCCCCGGTCACCTTCCCGAAGTAGACGTG
Organism: Candidatus Korarchaeota archaeon NZ13-K; assembly: GCA_003344655.1. Taxonomy (NCBI): domain Archaea; kingdom Thermoproteati; phylum Thermoproteota; species Candidatus Korarchaeota archaeon NZ13-K. Next base: position 10,554 of record MAIU01000027.1, on the reverse strand, counting down.
AACGGTGGTCGGGAGGAAGTAAGCCTCCCTCCTAGCCCTCCTCACCGGGGTCGGGGGATAGCTCCTTATCATATCCACCACCGCGTCGACCAGCATCTTGGCTATTGAGTCGGCATAATCATCATCGTTGCCGTACTTCGGGGTCCTGTCCGGGTTCCTGAGGACCTCCCTGAGGAACTCATACCCCTCGAAGTCTTTCCTTAGGGCATCCAGGAGCTCATCCATGCTGATCGTTCCCCTCTCGAACACGTGATACTTGATCGCTGCGAGGCTGTCCGTGACGGTGCCTAGCCCTACGACCTGTATGTACTGCGTGTTGTACCTAGCGCCGCCAGCGTTGTAGTCCCTCGCGTTCTCGACGCAGTCCTCTATCCAGAGGGAGAGGAAGGGGACCGGTAGGTACTTGGCGTACAGGGCCTCTATTATGTCATTCCCCCTCATCTTTATGTCGAGGAAGTGCTTCACCTGCCTGAGGAAGGCGTTCCATAGGTCCTCGAAGGTCTTGAACTCCCTGGGATCCCCTGTATCTATCCCTATTCTCTTCCCAGTCCTAGGATCGACTCCCCTGTTCAGGGTTATCTCCAGTATCTTCGGGAGGTTGAAGTAGCCGGTGAGTATATACGCCTCCTTGCCGAAGGCTCCCGACTCGACGCACCCGCTCACCCCGGAGGTCCTGGCGTCCTCCAAGCTCTTCCTCTGCCTCAGCATCTTGACGATGACGCCGTCGAAGTTGAAGAAGGGGGGCTCCCCGAATCCAGGGCCTACTACCTTAAGGGCCTTTATTAGGAAGCTGTCCGGGTTCTTCTCGCTCACAAGAACGGCGGTGTTTGGCTGGAGGGTCCTCATCTCATCCAGGACCTCCAGTATGAGGTAGGAGAGCTCGTTGACGCCGTCCCTCCCGTCGACGGTCAGGCCGCCCAGGTTGAGCTTGGAGAAGTCGTTGTATGTGAAGCTCTCCTCAGCCGTGACCCCAACCTTTGGAACGGCCGGCTGGTTGTTGAACTTGAGCCAGAAGGCCTGGAGGAGCTCCTTCGCCCTCTCCCTGGTCAGCCTCCCCTCCTCGATGTCCCTCTTGTAGAACGGGTAGAGGTGCTGATCTATCCTGCCCGGGTTGAAGGAGTCCCAGGGGTTGGTCTCGTATGTCACGCCGACGTGTATGAACCAGTAGTGCTGCAGCGCCTCCCAGAAGGTCCTGGGAGCATGAGCCGGGACCCACCTGCATATCTCAGCCATCTGCTCGAGCTCCCTCCTCCTCTCAGGATCCCTCTCCTCCCTAGCCATCTGCTCGAGCTTCTCCGCATACCTCCTAGCGTATATCAGGATCGCATCGGCCACTATGTCCATGGCCTTTAGCTCCTCCATCTTCTCGTAGTACTCCGGATCCGATGGATCCAGCGACTCCATCTTCCTCCTTATCTGCTCCTTTATGTCCAGGACCCCCATCTTGAATATCCTCTCCCCTCCGGCCGTGTGGCCCGGGGCCCTCTGCTCCATGAACTCCGTCCAGACGCCGGCCTCGTAAGCTTCTATCCACTCCCTCGGGAGGTTCTCGAATATTATGTCCCTCATCGACCTCCCCTTCCAGAACGGTATGGCCTCCCTCTCGTAGAACTCCCTCGTCTCATCATCGACCTTGTAAGGCATGTTCTTCCTCTTGTCGAGGATCTCAAGGTCATCCAGGCTGTGAACGCATATCTCAGGGTAGGTGGGCACCTCCTTAACTCCCGTGCCCCTGAGTCCGACTATGAGCTGCCCCTCCTCGACGGGGAGGCTCACCCTCTCCATCAGGTACTTGAAGGCGAGGGCCCTCTGAACAGGGATTGATTTCCCCTTCGGGAGGTCACTCTTGTAAAATTCAGTTATTATTTTTGCCCTTTCCAATGAAATTTTTACGATTGAGTTGACGCTTTCCTCCCTCAGCCTGGCTATCCTCTCGTTCAAGGGCCTTACCGCGCTCCTCCTCCTCTCCATTTCCTTCGAGATCTCGACCTCGCAGGAGAGCTCCTGAGAAGTCGCCGTCATGAGCACCCAAGAATCCTTGCGAGTCCTTAGGATATAAACTTTGTTGCATTCAGCTTGGAGTCAGCAGCCAAGGAGCTCCCTGCTGACCACCACGACCGGGACCCTGAACCTGGCCGCCAGCCTCTCTATCGATATCCTGGCCAGGACCTTCCTCAGGGTTCCTCCGAAGCTCCCCGAGGGAAGTATGAGAATGTCGTGACCCTGCAGGCATTCCTCTATCCCCACGACGATATCCCTGGCCAGGAAAACCCTCACCTCAGCGCCTATGCCCGCCTCAATCAGCTTCCCGGCCAGCTCCCTGAGCTCCCTCTCCTCCCTGCTGACATCCTCAGAGAAGGGACCCTCATCCAGGGGGGAGGACGGGGGGACCTTCAGGACCCTGAGCAGGGTGACCTCGACATCCTTGAGGCCGAGCCTGCCTATTAGGAGGACCTTGAGGAGGTCCGGGGAGAATCTGCAGGTCACCGGAAGGAGCACCCTCTTCCTGGGGCTCACTCCTCCACCAGCCTCCCCTCCCTCTTGTGCGTGTGCAGCACGACGAAGCTGTTCGTTCCCCTCACTCCCTTTATCTCGGTCAGCTTCCTTATTATGCTGCTCCTGAACTCCTCCACGGAGTCCACCTCAATCACTGCCACTATATCGTAATCCCCGGTGACCTCGTACAGGTCCAAGACCTCCTCCATTCTCCTCAGCCTCTCCACTATGTCATCAAGCCTGTCGAGCTCAGCGTATATGTTGAGTATCACTAGCAAGGGATCACCTCCTCAGGGCCATCACCTTGCCCGGGAGCCTGCTCATTAAAAGCCTTGCCACTCCCGCCTCCTCCAGCTTCCTCGAGCCCTTCCCGACTATAACGATGACGAAGTCGAAGAGGTCGCTAGACGCCAGGGAGAGGGCGACCTCTGCAGGGTCGCCGAAGTCGACCCTGTAGTCCGCGTCGAAGCCCCCCTCCTCCAGCTCCCTCGCCATTGCCCTGAGGGATCTGCCAACCGCCTCCTTCATCTCGATGAGCTCATCCGCTCTGAGCCCCGAGGGATCGAGCACGGTGACCAGGTGGAGCCTGTACCTCCCCTTGAGCCCCCGCTTAATGTCCTCAACTACATCCTCGCTCTCATAAGGCCTCAGCAGGACCAGGGCCTCCCTCCTGTACTCAGGGGGCTTGATGGCCTCAGCGCTGATCCTTCCCAGCAAGCCCATGCCCGCTGCCCTCCTGTAGGCCGCGTAGATGATCAGCCCGGCCGCCAGCCAAACCAGGCCCACGACCCTGCCCACCTCGTGCATGAGGAGGACCAGGGCCAGGAGGGAGGCCGTTGACGAAACCCCGATGAGGGCCACCAGGTTCAACTCCCTTCCGAGTATCCTCACGTCCCCAGGCACCCTCCAGGGCCTGAAGGCCCTCGTCTCCAGCTTCCTGATCCTCATGAGGGAGTAGTTCACGAGGAGGTATGATATCAGCGCCGCCACCGTGTAAACGTCAGCTATCCTCTCTAGCTCCCTAAGAAAGCTTAGGATCATCGAAATGATGCCTACCAGCAATATGGTCCTGATCGGGGTCCTGAACCTCCTGCTCACGGAGGAGAGGTATGATGGCATCAGCTTGAACTTGCCCATCGAGTAGAGGACCCTGGAGGCCCCCACGACCCCAGTGTTGGATGAGGCCAGGGTCACCAGGAAGCCGGTGAAGGCGACGATTATGGAGGCGTACCTACCGATGAGGGGGAGGGAGAGGGCCAGGACGGCCAGGGACATCTCCCTGTTCTCGGCGAGGGTCCTCCACCCGACGTTCCCGATGCTCACGAATGAGAGGCCAAGGACGTATATCAAGACTGAGATTATGGACATCTTGGTCGCGAGGGGGATCCACCTGTAGGGCCTCTTTATCTCCTCAGAGGCCTGAGCTATGGACTCTATACCTATGAAGGAGCTCATGGCTATCGTGGTGCCGTAGAGCACGTTTTGAAGCCTCAGATCCAGCCCGGGCAGGTAGACCACTCCCCCCATCGCCTCGGGTGACCCGAACTCCCTCATGCCCTCCAGGAGCGATGAGGGATTCCTAATTATGTTCAGGATTCCCAGGGATAGAAGCAGCGTCTCCACGATAAGATCCACTGCCACCAGAACCTCAGTGAACAGGGCCGACTCCCTTATGCCAATCAGGTTGATTAGCAGGAGAAGGCAGATGAGAGCGATAGCCACGAGCGTTATGCCGGGAACCTCGAGCGGACCGGCGCTCAGGCGGAGCTCCCTTATCCCGGGGATCAGGAAGGAGAGGTAGCCGGCGGATGCGACTGCGAAGAGGGATATGTCAACTATGTAGCTGAGGATCAGGAGCCAGCCGGCTATGAAGCCGAAGAGGTCATTCAGGCCCTTGGCAGCGAATACATGGGCGCCTCCGGCCACGGGGTATGTGGAGCTCAGCTCCGCGTATACCAGACCCGTGGTGACGTAGACTATTGAGGCTATGAGGAACGAGAGGGGCGTGGCCCCCGCTGAGAAAAGTGCCACTATACCGAGGGCCGCATAAACATCGGCACCCACGTCAGCATAGCCCATCGAGAAGGCCCCGAATAACCTCACTTCCCTCTTCAGAGATGCTTGCTTTTCGTCCTCTAATTCAGGTCACCCGCCCACCTACCCTCTGGGCCCTGAGCGGCCCGCCCGGGGAATTAAAAAACTTTCCCTTTGATGCGCCGGCAGGCCCGAGCATAGATCAACCTCTGGACCCAGCCCTCCCCTCGAGGTACTCGCCGAAGAAGGCCCAGGCCGAGAAAACTCCGATTAGAAGCCCCAATCCTATCGAGAGCCCGGCCGACAGCGTCAGTTTTATCTCGCTGCTGAGGTTGGTGAGGTCTATGATGAGTATAGCCACCGTGAGGGAGATCAGCATCATGAAGAACATCTCGGTCTTCCTCTCGAACCTCATGGACTTCACCAGCGCGTCTATCAGGACTATGGAGAGGAGGGCCAGTATCACTATGCTCCCCACCCTGGCCAGGTAGTCGACCGCCTCACCGTAGAGCCTCGTCCCCTCTGGGACGAAGATCCTTATGACGCCGGATGAGGCTGCTATCAGGATCAGAGAGTCCGCTATGAGGGAGAAAATCCTCGTGAGCGATATCCTTGTTCCCTCCGGGAAGACCTCCCTCAGGTAGTCCTCGAGCCTCCCCACCCTGACGAGCCATCCTATCAGCCTGTTGACCAGCCTCATCAGCAGGAAGGACAGGAATATTATCAGGGAGGCGAGGGCTATCTTCGGCATGGATATCATGACGTCGTTGAGCGCCCTAAGTATCTCCTCCACCAGCTGCGCCTGCAACTCAGATCCCCAGGATCAAAGTGACGACCCTATAAATTACGTAGAGCACCGTGACCAGGATGGTCAGGAATATTGTTGCTATCATGGTCCTCAGGAACTCCCTGGATGCCTGAGATGTGAAGGAGTAGCCCAGGAGGCTGGTGGAGTAGATCATCCTGCTCACCTCATAAGCCCTCCTCGCCGGGATCACAGCCGTCTCCGGGATGGCAAGGAGGGTAAGGGCGAGACCCGAAAGCTTGATCAGGCCCGCCAGCAAAAGCAGCTGGGAGGAGCTGAAGGGGCGCGCCATGGATATCATGACGGCGAGCAGCAGCCCCGTGTAGTTGGAGGAGGTGAGGTAAGCCGAGGCCCTCACCCTGCCCAGCCTCCGGCTCACATCAGAGAAGATCTGAGTGCCCAGCAGGTTCGCCCCGATGAATGTGAGGGACGTCAGCAGGGAGAGGCCCACGTGATAGACCGGGACCCGGATGAAGGGTATTGTGAGCGTGATCACCGTGTTCATCAGGATGGCCAATGCGTAGGCCCTGTAGCTCCTCCAGAGGTAGGAGCCAAGGGCACCGCCGAGGTTCGCGGTCACGGAGAGGGCCACGGCTAGGTACATCGGGGCACCCATCTCCCTCAGGAGGGGGCTCCACGAGATACCCACCATGTTCCCCCCGGCCAGCATCAGGCTGAGGACCAGGAGGGCCGCGCTGCTCCTGACCTTCGCCTCCTCCTCCTCGCGAGCCTCCTCGAAGATCCTCCCAGGTATGCCGGGGACCAGGAGGAGGGAGAGGGATGAGGAGAGGCCTATCAGAGCGGCAGTGATGTAGCAGAGCTGGTAGGAGCTGGGTGGCTCCAGGGCCGCTGAGACGTACGTCATGAACAGGGAGCCGAGGATGGAGGCCGCTGAGGAGGCCGCCGACCTGTGGATTGAGATCTCTATCACCTCCTCCGCCCCGAAGATGGAGAAGATCAAGGCGCCCATCGCGATGCTCACGATCGCAGAGATTATGTTTGCCATCAGGTAGGCCGCAGACACCAGCCGGGGATCCTGTAGGAGGAAGGGGAGGAAGAGCCAGGCTATTTTCTCAGAGATGTGGAGGAGGAGCAGGGAGTACCTGAAGCTGTTAGTCAGCATCCCAGGTCTCTCGTAGAGGAGTAGGGATATGAGGATCCCCCCTATCGACGTTGGCAGGAGCACCTGGGATATGAGCCCCGTGGGATAGCCGGAGTAGGTCAGCATGGGCACGAAGAGCCCCCTCGTCACCGAGACGTAGAAGCCACCCAGGAGGGCCTCAAGCACCAGCGCCACTCTCCTGATGAAGCCGGCCTGCGCCATCATCCCCCTCTCCATTCGGGCAAGAGATCCTGAGGCTGAGCCCAGAGGCTATAAAAAGGCCCATCGGCGCCTCGATTAGGGGCCATCTCCGGGCACCGGGCAGCCTAACCCTTATTAAGATCAGGTCGCTCCATCCCTTATGAGGGATCTCCTCCTGATGAGCTATGAGGAGGCCGAGGGTTACTTCAGGGAATGCGATCTTGTCCTGCTGCCCCTCGGCTCCGTTGAGCAGCACGGCCCGGCGAACCCCCTCGGGACTGACACCCTGATAGCGGATGCCCTCGCCGGGGAGGTCTCGAGGAGGACCGGAGTGCTGAAGCTTCCAGTCATACCGATAGGCGTGAGCTTCCACCACATGCACTTCCCGGGAACCCTAACCGTGAGCGAGCGCTCGCTCGAGGAGTACCTGCTGGACGTGATCAGGTCCCTCGCCAGGTGGGGAGTTAAGAGGGTTCTAGTCGTGAACGGGCATGGGGGGAACCTGGCCGCGCTTCAGGTGGTCTCCAGGAGATCCCTGGAGGAGCTTGGAGTCAGGGTCTACGTCTACCAGTGGTGGACCTCCAGCTCCGGGATCGTGGAGGGGCTCTTCGGTCCGGAGGAGAGGGGGCATGCTGCCGCAGCTGAGACCTCGATGATCATGCACCTTCATCCCGAGTCTGTCCTGGCGGATAGGCTCCTGGATCAGGAGGTGAAAGAGGATAAGCTGAGCAGGTTGACTCACTTCAGCTACACGATCGAGAGCTCAGGTTCAGGCGTCCTGGGAAGGCAGAGAACGGCTTCCGCGGAGAGGGGAAGGACCCTCTTCGAGGCCCTTGTTGAGGACCTGAGCGGGATCGTTGAGGAGCTAAAAAAGGTTAGAAGCTGACGTATCTCTCCTTGGGAGCTTGGCAGACCGGACATCTCTCCGGAGGGACTTCCCCTATGTAGGTGTGACCGCAGACGGGGCATATCCAGACCTTCCCCTCTATCCTCATGTCCTCCCCCCTGTCCACCGATTCCCTGGCCCTCCTGTAGAGTTCAGCGTGTATCTTCTCCGCCTCATAGGCCCACTTGAAGCTTCTCTCCGCCTGATCGATCCCCTGGGATCTGGCCAGCTCCATGTAAGCCGGGTACATCTCCCTAACCTCGTACTCCTCGCCCGCTATCGCCAGCTCCAGGTTGTGAGAGGTGGATCCGGGCCCTATCGGGGTTCCAGCTGACACCTTGGCCTCCTCCCTGTAATCCCTGAGCACGTTGTAGTGATTTGTGGCGTGAACCTGCTCAGCGTAAGCTATGGCCCTGAATAGCCTGGCCACGTTGGGGAATCCCTCCTTCTCGGCTATGCCTGCGAATATCAGGTACCTCATGTGGGCCATCGACTCCCCGCCGAAGGCGGAGAGCAGGGCCTCCTTGGTCATGGGACGGATGTGGTGCATATCCCGAGCTCCCACTCATTCAATATAAATATTGTTATGGTTCGCTTTCAGAGCATATGTGCCTCGGCCTCGAAAGCGCCGGCCCTCAGCAGATTCCACCGCTGGCTTATTTCGGCATCAGTTCTCAAAGATATTTGCATAAATTTCACTCTTGAATGCTGATCCCGCGCTGATATGCGGCTAGGTAAGCCGAATTGATGCGAAGAGCTCGTGCCTTCCTTCACAGTTGACTGCGACTTTCATGAACCAATGATGAAGGTCCATGAGTCCACAGCAGTCGCTTTATCCCATCGATCAATCAGCCCAGGGGCTAACCTGAGCCCTAAGGGTATCTGAGGGCCCTCCTTATGGTCTCCCTCTCCTCCCCTATCGTGGTGCTGTCCCCGTGCCCCGGAAGCACGAGGGTGTCCTCTGGGAGTGAGTAAAGCCTCTTCAGGCTCCTCCTCATCTGTTTTTGACTATCGGGGCTGCCTGAATATCTTAGGGTGCCGATCGCTCCCCTGAACAGCGTGTCTCCCGTGAATATCACGCCAACTTCCCTGGAGTAATAGCAGACGCTACCGGGGGTGTGACCCGGGGTGTGGAGGGCCAGAAGGCTGAGGCTGCCGAGGCTGAGGCTCAGCCCCTCCTCCACCATCGGGATCACCTCAGGCTCGCTCCCAAGCTCCTCCCTCCAGTAGACCGGAAGCATCTCAACGTCGGCCGGATGAGCGATGGCCCTGGATCCGGCTCTCCTGGTTACCGCGTTTACCTCAAGCACGTGGTCGAAGTGAGTGTGAGTTAGGAGCACCGCCTCAAGTCTCAGGCCGTTTAACTCAAGCAATCCGATCACCTCATCGGCCGGACAGCCGCAATCTATTAGGAAGGAGCTCCTGTCTGGCTTGTCCTCTATCAGGTAGCAGAGGCTCTCGAAGGGCCCGCAGCAGACCCTGAGTATCCTGAGGGTGGGGGAGTCCATCAGCGTTTCCCACACGCGACTCAAGAACCCGGCCAAAACTTAAATCATATCCCCGGCGCGGCTCGCACCGACAGGATGGGGGGACCTCGGGAGGGCAACAGCGTGCATCTGGAGTTTTAGCTAGCCTGATTCGGCTCAGGTCTCTTATGGAGAATGTCAAGCTCAACGTGGATTGGAAATAAAAAATGGAGGGTGTTTATCTCAGCTCTTGTATATGGTCGAGTAAGTCAGCATCATAGGCGGACCGACGAGCACGCCCTCAACGTTCTTCTGAGTTATGAGGATGAGCTCGCCCTGGAAGAGGGGTATCAGAGGAGCATCCTCGGCCAGTATCCTCTGAGCCTCAGCGTAGTAGTTCGTCCTGACCTTTGTATCTACCTCTATGGCCGCCTTGTCCAGGAGATCATCGAGCCTCGGGTTGGAGTAGCCGGATGCAAGCCACCTGTTGGACTCGGTCCTCAGGAACGGGGTCAGGTAGTCATCTGGATCTATGTAGTCCGGGTACCATCCTAGGAGGTGTATGTTCATCCTCCCGCTCCTCTGCTGCTCCAAGTAAGTTGCCCACTCGCTGCTCTTCAGCTCCACCTCTATCATTCCAGTCGCCTCGAACTGCTTCTTGAGGAGCTGGGCCACATCAGCTTCCGTGTCCCCGTAGTGGGTCGGTGTGTACCAGAGCTCGATCTTCAGCTTGTTAGTCTCGCTGTAACCGGCCTGCGACAATAGATTCCTGGCCATCTCAAGGTTGGGCTTGTCCCCGTACCTCTCCTTGAAGCAGTCTATGTGGCTCCACATCCCGTTGGGCACCATGCTGTAGAGGGGGGCCATGGTCCCCAGGAAGACCTTATCTACTATCTCGGACCTGTCCACCGCATATGCCAGGGCCTGCCTGACGCGGACATCGTTGAAGGGAGGTACATCCACCTTAAGCACTATGTACCTTATGAAGCCCCCGGGGGCGACCACGCTCTTGTAGTTGGGGTTGCTCATCAGGTCCTTGTAGTCCGTTGGCCTCAGGGTCTTCCAGGCTATGTCTATCTCCCCCCTCTCCAACGCGAGCCTCATCGTCGAGGCGTCCTTGTAGAACCTTATCACGAAGGTTCCGCTCTTGGGCTTGGTCCCGTGGTAGTAGGGGTTGGCCTCCAGGATCATGTACTCATCCCTCTTGAACTCCTTTATGCAGTAGGCCCCCGCCCCTCCCCAGGTTGCATCGCTCACTATCTTATCGGCCGGATAGCTCGGGTGGACCGGGAAGTACGGCGGGGTCGCCACTAGCGCTAGGAAGTAGCTGACCGGCTTCTTCAGTTTGAACTGGACCGTGTAGTCATCCAGGGCCGTTACATCCTCAACGAAGTCTGTGACGAGCCAGGCCGGGTCTCCGTTTATGCTCATGACCCTCTTAATACTCCTAACAACATCCTGCGCCTTGACAGGAGTCCCGTCACAGAACTTGACGTCCTTCCTCAGGTAGAACACCCAGGTGGAGCCCCCGTCCTTGACCTCGTACCTCTCGGCTATCCCCGGT
>MAIU01000026.1 GCA_003344655.1 Candidatus Korarchaeota archaeon NZ13-K | reverse complement strand
GGTGAGGGGAATTCTGAGACTGCTGCTGCTCGATGTCCTCAGGGAGGAGCCATTGCACGGCTATGAGGTGATCAGGAGGATGAGCGGCCTGCTCAACTACACCCCGAGCCCGGGCGTGGTTTACCCCGCGCTCCAGCTCTTGGAGGAGAGGGGGCTGATAAGCTCGAGGTTCGAGGGGAGGAGGAGGGTGTACAGGATAACGGAGGAGGGGCTTGAGTACCTCAGGAAGCATGAGGATAAACTCTCCTGCTTCCTTGAGAAGCACAGGAGGTTCTCAAGGGTTAGGGAGATGATACCCCCGAGCCTTTTCCGGCTGATGGAGGACCTCCTTTCCGTGAGCGATGAGCTGAATCATGAGGAGAGGGAGGCCGTTAGGAGGGCCTTCCTGAGGCTGGAGGAGGAGATCAGGAGGATACTGGGTGATAGGTATGGAGGCCATAGTCGTTAGGAACCTGGTCAAGAGGTTCGGCTCCCTGACTGCAGTCGATGGCGTGTCCTTCGACGTGAGGAGGGGCGAGATATTCGGCTTCCTGGGCCCCAATGGGGCCGGGAAGACCACCACGATAAACATACTCGTGACGCTGATGAGGCCTACGAGCGGTGAGGCTTACGTGGCCGGGCACAACGTGGTCGAGGAGCCCGTGAGGGTCAGGGAGAGGATAGGGATAGTCTTCCAGGACGCATCGGTGGACAGGAACCTGACGGGGTGGGAGAACCTGTACATACACGGGCTGATATACGGGCTGAGCGGGGAGGAGCTGAGGAGAAGGGTCGAGGAAGCCCTCGAGTTCGCCGAGCTGACCAGGTTCAAGGACGTGGAGGTCAAGAACTACAGCGGCGGGATGATAAGGAGGCTGGAGATAGCCAGGGGGCTCATGCACAGGCCCGAGATACTCTTCCTGGATGAGCCAACGATAGGCCTGGACCCGCAGACCAGGGCGAGGATATGGGAGTACATAGAGAGGCTGAGGGATGAGGGGGACGTAACTGTCTTCCTGACGACCCATTACATAGAGGAAGCGGAGAGGCTGTGCGATAGGGTCGCGATAATAGATCATGGTAAGATAGTGGCCATAGGGAGTCCGGATGAGCTGAAGAGCGGCATCGGGAGGGATGTCCTCTATCTGAGGATGGATGATCACTCGAAGTCCAGGTACCTGATAGAGGAGCTCCTGGAGGAGGGCATCGTTACGCATTATAGGGAGGTGAACGGCCTGCATGCCCTCAGCGTGAGCAACGCCTCCAGGGCGATACCCCTCGTGTTCGAGGCGGCCTCCAGGCTTGGGGTGAGGATAGAGGAGGTGAGGTACGCCCAGCCGACGCTCAGCGACGTCTTCCTTCACCTGACCGGGAGGGAGATGAGGGATGAGGGGTCGGACTGGAGGGAGGCTATGAGGATGAGGCATCTGGCCGCCAGGAGGTGATTGAGATGAACGAGGGGAAGATACTTTACGCCATGTTCTACAGGCAGGTGAAGAGGTACTTCAGGGCCAGGTCCAGGTTAATAGGGACCATCGTGAACCCGCTCATGTTCTTCGTATTCTTGGGCATGGGCTTCAGCGCCTCCATGAGGGGCCTCTCGGCGAGCCTGGGCGTGGACTACCTGGCCTTCCTGGCCCCGGGCATAGTGGTCATGACGACTTTCACGGCCAGCTTCATAGGGGGCATCTCCGTGATATGGGACAGGGAGTTCGGGTTCCTCAAGGAGGTTCTGGTGGCGCCTGCCAGCAGGACCTACGCCATAATGGGGAGATCCCTGGGGGACTCCTTCACATCCTCCCTCCAGGCGCTTCTGATAACGCTCCTGATATGCGCTATAGCCCCCCTGAACCCGATAGGGATAATTCCCTCGCTGGCCGTCTGCTTCCTCACGTCGCTGGCCTTCAACAACATGGGCATAGCGATAGCATCCAGGATGAGGAGCCCGGAGGGCTTCCAGCTGATAGCCAACCTCCTGACCTTCCCTCTAATATTCCTGAGCGGGGCCTTCTACCCAATAGACAACCTGCCCCAGGCGGTCAAGCCCCTCTTCTACCTGAACCCTCTCACCTACTCGGTGGACCTCACGAGGTACCTCATGATAGGGATCTCCTCGATACCCCCAGTCGCTGACGCCCTGATCCTGCTCATAATAGCATCGATCCTCTCCCTGATCTCGGCCAGGCTCTTCAACAGGAGCACGCTGGACTGAGCTGGCCCTCAGATTACCCCCTTCTCACATCTCCCAGCTCAGAACGGTTCACCCTCACGCGGCGCCGCGTCCCAGTGACCTCTCCCCCTGAGGGGATCGCCTCGTGGCATCCGAACCCCCTGTCCTCCCTCCTGCCTATGTTGTAGAGCACGTCCCTCAGCGAGTCCCTAGCCTCCTCGTAGCTCGAGAACTCGCCGAGCCAGACGGAAGGAGTGGTTCCACTCTCCCCGTCCCTCTCGACCACCAGCACCAGGTATCTCGGGGGATCCCTGATTATGTAACCCTCCGCCCTGTACTCATCAATCCTCCAGGCGCCCCTGCAGATGATGTCCAGCCTCTCAGACACCTCCAGCCTCCTCATGCTTCCCCTCTAGGATCGACCTGATGGCCCTCCTTACGAGCTCATCAGGCTTTTCCCCGAGCCATTTTGGCCTCTCAAGGATCCTTCTAAGCTCCTCGAGGCTCGATATCCTCTCATGGATCTTCAGTCCCATCTTCCCATTTCTCCTCAGCTCCAAATCCATTAAAATCTTACCATCCTTCCTCCTGATCGTCACGACGGTTACGAGATCCTCATCCCCGAGCTCGAGCATGCGGGACCCGGGGGCTCGGGTCCTGAGATGTTAAAACCATCACGCCCGGGCCGCTAGGATTAGCGCCAGGGCGCCGAGCGCGAGGCAGTAGTAGGAGAACAGGTGAAGCCTTCCCCTCCTCACCAGGGAGACGAGGGACCTTATAGCCACCAGCCCGATCGAGAACGAGGAGAGGAAACCGATCAGGTTCGCGAGGCTCATGACCTCACCGGGGGACCTGAGCGCCTCCAAGGTGAGCGCCCCCGCTATAGCGGGCACTGAGAGGAGGAAGGAGAAGCTCAAGGCCTCCTCCCTCCTCAGGCCCGCGAGCAACCCGATCGCTATCGTGGACCCTGACCTGGATATGCCCGGGAGCAGCGAGGCCGACTGGGCCATGCCGACCAGAAGGGCCCTCCTGAGATCGAGGGAATCCCGCCCCCTGGACCACTTGGTCGAGTAGAGAATAGCTCCATTTATGAGCAGGCCGATGGCCGCGACCCGAGCGTTGAAGGAGGCCTCGACCCGGTCCGCGAGCAGCAGGCCCGTGAAGGCCACGGGTAGCGTGCCCACTATGACGTACCAGGCTAGCCTGCTCTCGTAGGGAAGATCGAATGACCTCCTCAACCAGATCTCTGGAAGGCTCCTAAGGAATCCCCTGATGACCCCGATAACCTCGCTTCTGAACGTGAGGAGGGCGGAGAGCATCGTCCCCCCGTGAACCAAGGCATCGAAGGCCACGGATCCGGGGGAGAGGAAGCTCTGGAGCAGGACGAGGTGAGCCGAGCTGCTTATCGGGAGCCATTCCGTCAGGCCCTGGACTAGGCCGAGCACCAGGGCCTCCCATGGATCCATAGGGAGGGTGCGAGGGGTGTGCTAAAAAACATTAACCTTTTTTTTTAAGCCCCCACTCGGAGGATCCGATGGCCCTCAGCATACTGAACCACGTCATCGGTCCGGTGATAAGGGGTCCCTCGAGCTCTCACACAGGTGCCTCTTACTTCATCGGGAAGCTGGCTGGGGAGATACTGTCTGATGAACTGCTGGAGGCCACGTTCATCTTCGATGAGAGGGGCTCCTATGTCAGGGTCTACAGGCAGGAGGCCAGCGATATAGCCTTCGTCTCAGGACTCATCGGATTGAGGCTGGAAGATGAAGCTTTCATCAGGGCGATTGATCTCGCCAGAGAGTCCGGGATCAGCGTCAACTTTCGCTCGGGAAACTTGGGCGAGTCCCCGCATCCGAACGAGGTCTTGATCCTGCTGAGGGGGAGGAGGAAGGAGCTCACGATCAGGGCGAGATCCACGGGCGGTGGGATGTTCGAGATCATCGAGATCAATGGCGTGGGCGTGAACCTGACCGGAGGGGAGTACCTGCAAGTCCACGAGTGCTCCGGGGCACCTCGCCCCCTGCGCGAGGGCATCCTGATTCCCCTGGGAGATCGCTTCCTGCTCCTGATCAAGAGCTCTGAGAGGAGGGAAGCGGAGCATCAGAACTTCGATTGGATTGTGAGCTCCAAGGTGATAGATCCTGTCTTCCTTCCGGTGAAAGGAAAGGCCATGTTCTCCAACGCGGAGGAGCTCAGGACCCTATGTGAGAGGGAGGGAATCAGCCTGGGGGAGGCTGGAATCCTGTACGAGTCCGAGCTGCTGGGCATGGAGAGGGAGGAGCTGATGGACCTCATGCTGAGGAGGTACGAGGTGATGAGGCGATCGATAGAATACGGCATGAGCGAAGGGGTCAGGCTGAGGGTGCTCAGGCCAGCAGCCAGCTCGATGTACGAGAGGCTCGTCAGGGGGGAGCTCCCGGTGGGAGGTCCTCACGCGAGGGCAGCGGTCCTGGCGATGGCAGTGATGCACGCTTGCAACTCAAACGCGGTGGTCGTGGCGGCCCCAACGGGTGGATCGGCCGGCGTGATCCCGGGCGTGCTGGCGACTCTGGAGGATGAGGAGGGCCTCTCCAAGGAGGAGCTGGTGAGATGCCTCTTCGCGGCCGGGGCCGTCGGCCTGATTATAGGCAGCAGGGCCACCTTCGCTGCTGAGGAGGCGGGCTGCCAGGTCGAGATAGGGGCCGCTGGCGCAATGGCCTCCGCGCTCGTGGTGGAGGCCTTCGGTGGCTCCTGCGACCAAGCGCTGAATGCGGCTGCCGTATCACTTCAGAACATAACCGGGATGGTCTGCGATCCCGTGGGAGGGTACGTTGAGGTTCCTTGCCACACCAGGAACGCTGTCGCAGCCGCCTCGGCATTCGTTAACGCCGATCTCGTGATGGGGGGCTATGACAACCCCATACCTCTTGATGAGACGATAGACGCCATCTACTCAGTGGGGAGGATGATGCCCAGCGAGCTCAGGTGCACCGCCATGGGAGGACTGGCAGCCTGTCCATCGGCCGCGAGGTTCAGGCAACGCTAGCCTCCCTCAGGTGCCTGTCCAACCACTCAGCTATCCTCCTCAATCTCTCAATCCTGTGCTTGGGCTTCCCGCTCCTGCTGAGGTCATGATTCTCCTTCGGGAATATTACGAGCTCAGCCTCAACCCCCAAGACCCTGAGCGCCGTGAAGAACTGAAGGGCCTGATCCAGCCAGCACCTGTAATCCTCATCGCTGTGAATTATCAGCGTGGGAGTTTTGACGTTCTTGACATGGGCCAGGGGACTCCTCTCCCAGTACTCCATGAAGTTCTCCCAGGGATGACCTCCTATCTGATCGGGGTTGAAGAAGAAGCCTATGTCTGTGGTTCCGTAATCGCTTATCCAGTTGCATATGCCCCTCATGGTCACGGCGGCCTTGAACCTATCGGTGTGCCCCACGATCCAGTTCGTCATGAAGCCACCGTAGCTTCCCCCCATCACGGCCAGCCTCTCGGGGTCTGCATAGCCCCTCCTCAAGGCCTCATCCAGGGCCTCCATGAGGTCCAGGTAGTCCCTCTCACCGTAACGTCCCCTTATGTCCCTGAACTCCTCACCGTACCCCTCGCTCCCCCTGAAGTTCACGAGGAGGATGCCGTAACCCCTCTGGCGAAGGAAGTGGAGCTCGTGCATGAAAGCCTCTCCGAACGCCGTCGCGGGCCCCCCATGGACGTAGAGCACGGTGGGGTGAGGTGGATCCCCATCCGGGGCAAGGTAGAGGCACTCGATCTCAACACCATCCGAGGCCCTGAAGCTGAACATCTCGGGTCTCCTCAGGCTCACCCTCGACGCGAAACCCTCGTTCATCCTAGTCAGGGCCCTCAACTCACAACCCTCGACCAGGTAGATCTCGGCGGGCCTGTCGAACCTCATAGCTGTCAGGACGATCCTCCCTCCCCTGATGTCGAAGCCCTCCACGGAGATGCCGGAGGGGCTGACCCTCTCCACCTCCCCCTCCCTGAACCTGAAGAGAGGGGCCTGCGTCCCATCCTGTATCACCGCGTACCACCAACCCTCGTGCCACGCGGGCCTCATGTTCATCCCTCCCCTCACGTCGCTGTTGAGCGAGTTGCCTATGCTCCTATCCCATTCCAGCTGATCCACCGGATCCCAGCGGTCCACTGGGGTCTCGAAGAGGTGCGAGTTGGTCGCGAGTCCCCTCCTAAGATCGTGGCCGACGACGCCCAGCCTGGACTCGGACCTCCAGCAGACCCTCCTGAGGTACCAGCTCCCATCCCCCAGCTCCTGGGCCTCTCCCTCCATGTCCGAGACAAAGAGGCTCACGTTCAGGGGTCTCTGCCTGTCCCTCAGGGCCAGGAAGGCGACCCTCCTCCCATCTGGCGAGACCTTGAAGTCCATCACCTCCAACCCCTGCTGGGACAGGGGCCAGTGCTCCCCGGTCATGAGGTCGATGGCGTGGAGCCTCCTGGTGAACCAGTAGGTCCATCCCTCCCCGTTCTCCCAGAATGGTATCGTCCTTATCGTCTTAACATCATCCTCCCTCCTTCCCTCCCTCAGCACAGCCAGGGCGATGCTGCCAGATGCCCACTCCACATCCTCGATCCCCGCCTCCCAGTGAAGGACGGGATACTCCTCGGCCGTGGTCCAGAGGATCAGGGAGTCCCCGTCATTCCCCTTCCTCACGAAGACGAGCCTCCTCCCTCCGGGCTCCCAGGAGGGATTCCCGTCCCTCGGCCCCCGGGTGAGCGGGAGGGGCTCCTCCCCGGGCCGGAGTCCCCATATCCTGTGATCGTAGGAGTCCTCCTCCAGGAGCGCCCTCCCCGTCCTGAAGGCGACGAGATCGCCATCCCACCTGAGGAAGGGGGGTCCGATGAGCACGATCTTCGAGAAGTCATCAAGGTCAGTGGGTCTCATATGGGCGCGGGGGTGCCATGGGAGAAAAAGGTTGACGCTTGCGAGGTCACTCCCCCGAGCTCCCCTTCTCCGAGGTGAGGAAGGCGTAGAGCAGGATTGATGCTATCATGAGCAGGGACACCCAGGAGGGCACCTCCACCTCGAAGGCGGAGAGCATGAAGGCAACGCCCAGATAGATCAGATATATGGCCAATCCCTTCCCCAGGTTCTTGAGCCTCCTTACCCCATGCTCCAGCACGAAGTAGAGGGATCTGAGCCCCAGAATGGCCATTATGTTAGAGGTGTATGCTGTGAAGAACTCCCTGGTTATTGCCAGCACGGCGGGAACTGAGTCGAATGCAAACATTATGTCAGTGGTCTCTATCGCGAGGAGCACCAAGATGAGCGGGGTGAACAACCTATCCGAGGAGATCCTCACGATGAACCTCTGCCCGTGATACTCATGCGTGAGCGGTAGGAACCTCTTCGCCAGAATCACCACCCTGTTCTTCGATGGATCCACGCTCTCAGCACCTCCCCTCGCCATCTTATAGCCTGAGTATATCAGGACGGCCCCGAAGACGTAGACCATCCAGTGGAACGTCTGGAGCAGGGTGACCCCCACGGCTATGAAGGTGGCCCTGAATATCACGGCGAAAACTATTCCCAGGAAGAGGACAAGGGGTCTGGCATTGTAGGGAACCGCGAAGTAAGTGAAGATGGCCAGGAAGACGAAGATGTTATCCATTGAGAGCAGGTACTCGGTAGTATAGGCTGTGATGTACTTCACGAACTCATCCAGGCCGTAGAATTGGAGCACGAAGGCGGAGAAGGAGAGGCCTATCGACACCCAGATTATCACCCACCTCAGGCTGTCCCTGAAGGTCACCTCAGTGTGATGGTAATGCCTCAGGTCTATGAAGAGGAAGAGCGCGATCACCGAGTGGAACGCCACCCAGAAGAGCGGATCCGTGACCTCCATCTAGGGCCCGGGCTGGGCTGACCCATAACAATAAAAATCTTCATCCTCCTATAGTGGGAACCGGCTTCCCTTAGCTTCTCTTGGGGACCTCAGGGGATCCTCCCGATCTCCAGGAGCTTCTCCAGGAGGAGGTAGTAGCTCACCGCCATCCCACCGTCCACGCCGAAGGCCTCACCGGTTATGTAGCTCGAATCATCGGACGCGAGGAACAGGGCCAGCTTCACCACATCCTCCGTGTTCCCGAGCCTTCCCAATGGTATCAGCCTCCTCCTTATCTCCAGCTGCTCCTCGGTGAACTCCTCCCTCAGCATGTCGGTCTCCACGGGACCGGGGCATATAGCATTGACCCTTATCCCGTGCCTGGCCCACTCGGCGGCCGCCTGCTTCGTAAGCATTATCACGCCGGACTTTGAGGGGCTGTATGCGCCGGAGCCGACCATGGGGAGCACGCCGGCGACGGAGGCTATGTTTATTATGCTCCCGCCGCCCGACTCGGCCATGAGCCTGAAGAAGGCCCTCATCACGTAGAAGGTGC
The DNA here is from genome assembly GCA_003344655.1 of Candidatus Korarchaeota archaeon NZ13-K. NCBI lineage: Archaea > Thermoproteati > Thermoproteota > Candidatus Korarchaeota archaeon NZ13-K. The sequence continues at coordinate 3,924 of MAIU01000026.1, read as the reverse complement.
CGTTGAGGTTGACGTCCACGACCTTCCTCCATTCATCGTATGAGGTCTCCTCCAAGGGGCGCCTCACGGTGATGCCGGCTGAGTTCACGAGGATATCAAGCCTCCCGAACTCCCTCCTGACGACCCTCTCCATCTCCTCCACCTGCATGGGATTGGAGACATCTGCCCTCACCATAATGGCCCTCACTCCGAGCGAGTTGGCTGAATCTACGACCTCCCTGGCCTTGGAATCGTCTCTCGAATAGTTGACGATGATGTTGGCTCCCTCCCTGGCGAAGGCCAGGGCTATGGCCCTTCCTATTCCCCTGGAAGCCCCCGTGATCAGGGCAACCTTGCCGTCCAGCCTCATGATCCCCTCCAGCTCAACGCAGGCTCCTTTAAAACCTTGATCATCCGGACAGCTCTGCGAACTCCCTTATCATAATGATGTCTATGACGGCCTCCAAAACGTTCATGGTGTAGCCCAGGATCCTCTCCATACTGTTCAGGAGCATCTGGATCCTGCTGTCCTCGACCCTCCTCCCCCTGATGAGTTTCAGAGCGTCATCTATCCTCCTCGCGGACTCCTCGGCCTCGACCTCATCCGGTTCCAGGAGGAGCCTCGTGGAGGAATCGAAGAGATCCAGAACGGAGATGAAATCCTCGAGCAGCCATCCAGGGATCCTTCCCCCGGAGGTGATCACTTCAAGCGATTCCCTCGCCATCAGGACGGCGTGATCCGCTATCCTCTCCATCGACCTGGCAGCCAGGAACACCTGGGGTGCCTCGGCGGCGCTCCTCAGCCCGTAGCTCTCCACGCTCAGGGGGTTCATCAGCATCCTCGTCACCTGCTTGGCGACGAGCAGGTAGAGCTTGTCGACTATCTGATCCTCCTCTATGACCCTCTCAAGCACTTTAACGTCATTCCTGCCCATTCCTGAGTGCATGTCCTCGAGCATGTGGTGGACGTTCTCCCTCAGCTTCCCCAGAGTGTCGCTGAGCCTCATGGCGTCCTCATCCACGACCGCGTAGAATGTGAACTCAGACCTGCTCTCCCTCAGCACGTTGAAACCCAGGACGGATGACTCCAAGAACCTCCTGATCTCGAAAGCCGATTCCTTGAGCTCGGGATCGAAGCTGAGCGTGACGGTCGAGAAGCCCGCTATGTAGGCGGCGAGGATCCTCCTGATCAGGCTGTTAGGATCATCCCCCCTACCTAGCTCGAAGGACTTTCCTATGCCGGGTGCCCTCTTGGGCGAGCTACCGTACAACCTGAGGGAGCCGTCCTGCATCAGCTCCAGGTAAACCTTGGATCCCTTCTCGAGCCCGAGCTTCCTCACCCAATCCTTCGGAATGGAGACGATGTAGGTGGCATTTCCAGTTAACTGGAGGTTCCTAACGTATAGCCTGCTCATCAGGCAGCCACGCGGGGTCGCAATATATAGTTTTCCATGTTATCTATTTACCTATTTAATTAACTGCCAGATTATTCATCTCTATATTCGTAATTTCTTTAAGGAAAATAAGGAGAATATGTTTATAAAATTTCCCAAGATGGTGAGAGGGTGGTCCGCATGAGGAAGTACCTCCCAGCCTTAGTGGCCCTGGTGGTGGTCGCGGTCGCGATGGCTGCGGTCCTTTCACCGCAGAAGCCTCCAGCTGAGCGGAAGCGGGTCAATCTGCTGGGATCAGGGGCCACTTTCCCCTACCCGCAGATAGCCGCTTGGATCGATGATTTCAGCAGGAAGTACCCGAACGTCACGATTAACTACAACCCCACCGGTAGCGGAACAGGACAGGAGCAGTTCTTCTCCCAGGTAGTGGACTTCGCGGTGAGCGATCCCCCTATCTCGAGGGAGAAGTGGGAGTCCTGGAGGGGGAGGTTCGTCCAGATGCCCTTCGTCCTGGGCGCCGTTGTCGTGACTTACAACCTGCCGGAGGTGAGCGGCAGGCTGAGGCTCGACGCGGAGACTTTGGCGCTAATCTACATGGGGGAGATACAGTACTGGAATGATGAGAGGCTGAGAAGACTCAACCCCGATCTCAGCCTCCCGGAGAGGAGGATAATAGCAGTCCACAGGTCAGACTCTAGCGGCACCACCGACGTCTTCACTAGGTTCCTCCACAAGGCGGCTCCGGAGGCCTGGCCAGAGGAGCTCGTGGGGAAGTCCGTGGAGTGGCCCGTCGATAGGAGAGGGAACGGAGTCGGTGGTAAGGGGAACCAGGGAGTCGCTGAGGTGCTCAGAACGACCCCCGGCTCCATAGGATACTTGGAGCTCAACTACGTCCTGGAGCTCAACATGCCGACCGCGCTGATAAGGAACAGGGATGGAAGGTTCGTCGAGGCCAACGAGACGACCATTATGAGAGCGGTCGTTGCTGCTTCTCCCTCTCTACCGAAGAGCCCAGACGGGGACTTCAGCGGGGACCTAGATGCCTTGCTCTTCGCACCGGGTGAGAGCTCATACCCGATAACCTCATTCAGTCACCTGCTGTTCTACATCAGTTACTCTGACCCAGCCAAGGCGTGGGCCGTGAGGGAGTTCATAAGGTATGTTAACACGGAGGGACAGGGGAAGGTCCTGAGGGGCTACGTCCCCATACCGGAGGAGGTGAGGCAGCTGAACCTCAAAGCGCTGGAACTCATAAAGGGCGGTTGAGCGGCTTCCGAACAGGTGATTTATGCGACCACTCACGTGATTCATCGCAACTTTTTTATTTTTTCGGCGTGGCCGATACCGGATGGGATTCGAGGATATTCTGTTGAAGGTCGAGCTTCACGCATACCTCCCCAGGCGCGATATAGAGTCCCTCCTATCCAGGCTGATCCCCGAGATGGAGGCTCTCGGCTTCCTGGCCAGCCTGAGGGCCGAGGGATATGCCTTTCTCCCGGCCGGACTGCCCGTTCCGACGCACATAAGGGCCGGAATCAACGAGGGAGCTATCTCCATCTGGGTCAGGGGCGCGGGTGAGCTCCCGGAATCCGCCCGGATGCTGGGGATGGATCCCGAGGAGTACTTTGAGAACCTCATGAGGGGGCTGAGGAGAGCCGGCGATATCCTCAGGGGGTTCAGCGGGAGAGGGATGGTCCAGATCTCAATTCCCGAAACTTAAAAAGGCTGCCCTCACGGTCGGCTGGGGTAGCATGAGGGTGGCGATAACCGGAAGGTCGGCCCTTCTCATAGTCGACGTGCAGAGGGATTTCATGCCCGGAGGGGCGCTGCCCGTCCCCGAGGGGGACTCCGTCGTGGTCCCGATCAACGAGCTGGTCGGCAGGTTCGAGGGGAGGGGATTGCCCGTCATCCTGACCAGGGACTGGCATCCCCCGGATCACGTGTCCTTCAGGCCCAGGGGAGGGCCCTGGCCCCCTCACTGCGTCGCCGGCACGGAGGGCGCGGAGTTCCATCCCTCCCTCAGGGTTCCCCCGGGGGCCCTGATAGTCTCGAAGGCAACCGAGAGGGATAGGGAAGCTTACTCGGGATTCGAGGGGACCGATCTGGCTCAGGCGCTCGCGAGCCTCGGGGTGAGGAGGCTCTTCGTGGGTGGGGTGGCCACCGAGTACTGCGTCAGGGCCACCGTGCTGGATGCGCTCAGGCTCAACTACGAGGTCCTAGTGGTCGAGGAGGCGGTGAGGGGGATCTCCAAGGATGGGGAGGAGAGGGCTAAGTATGAGATGCTCAGGGAAGGGGGAATACTGGTGAGGCTGGATGAGATAGCGTAGGCGGGATCTGGGAGCGCGGGTCCTCAAAGTAAGAGATCGATGGTCTCGGTAGCTCGATGAAAAAGAGTGAAGATGCTGCCCGCTCAGTCCTCAGTCCTCCTCCTCTTGACCGCTCTATCGAAGATTATCCAGTTCTGGTACCACTCCTCGTTCTCCCTCCTGAGGAGAGAGAGCGCGCTCTTCATAAGCTCCTTCGTCGTCACCTCAGTGATCCCCCTGCTCAG
>MAIU01000025.1 GCA_003344655.1 Candidatus Korarchaeota archaeon NZ13-K | reverse complement strand
CCCCCGGAAAGGGGTGGCCAGCCGAAGCTCTTCCCACGACCCTCAGCTCGACCGGATTGTCCTCATCGGCCCAGAATGTGTCCTCAGCCCTCACGGCGTAGCCGTCAAGCATAGCCCTGTCGAACTCAGGCACATCCACGCTCGAGACGATGTCCTCGGCCAGGATCCTGCCCAGAGCATCCCAGATTGCTATCCTCTCCAGCCTCCTGGGCCTCTCATACCTCATGATGAGCTCCTTAACCTCATCTAGTCCCTTCAGATGCCTGAAAACCTTCCTCAAATGTCCAACCACCTCCTGTGAACTATAACATCTACGTACTCCCCTTCCTCGTATCCCTCAACCTCCTCTGGCACTATGAGGAAACCATCAGATCTCACGAGCGAGCTCACTATGCCGGCGCCGCCTATCCTCACGGGCAGGGCCCTGTACTCGCCCCCCTCCCTCATCAACTTCACCCTGACGTAATGCCTGACCCCTGGTGAGGAGGGGACCCTCTTGGATAGCCTGGCCCTCACGCTGGTTCTAACCGGATGCCCCTCTATTCCGGAGAGTTTCTGCAGGATTGGCAGGAGGACCTCCATCGTGGCGATCATGGCGGAGACGGGATAGCCCGGTAGTCCCACTAGGATCTTTCCGTTGACGATGGCGAGCGATGTGGGTCTTCCAGGCATCATACTAAGACCTCTGACTAGGATACTTCCCCCCATAAGCTCTATGGCATCCTTCAGATAATCCCTCTCCCCCACGCTGCTTCCGGCTATCGTGACGATGATGTCGCAGTCGCTGCAGGAGGAGAGGCGATCCCTCAGGGAGTATACGTCGTCCCTGCAGATCCCCAGGTACCTGACATCGGCAAGTTCCTCTATGAGAGCCCTCACCCCTAGGACGTTCGAGTTCACGACGCTGCCCCTCCTCAGCTCTGATCCTAACTCCACGAGTTCGTTCCCGATCGCTATCAGGCAGACCATGGGCCTCCGGATCACGCTAACCTCCGTCACGTTGAGCGAGGCCAGAGCCAGGAGCTCGAAAGGTCCCACCTGAGTGCCCTTCCTGAGAACCAGGTCCCCAGCCCTGAGGTCACTTCCGGCTCTATCGACATTGGCCCCGGGTGCCACCTGCTTCAGGATCTCCACGTGATCCCCCAGCCTCCTACTGTGCTCCAGCGGGACGACAGCATCAGCCCCCTTGGGCAGGGGCGCCCCGGTGGACACCTCGACGGCCTCCATGGCCGATATCTCCCCCTCGAACTCCTCTCCCGGGAAGGAAGTGCCCCTGATCTTCAGGACCACCGGGTTGTCTTGGGAGGCCCCGAAGGTGTCCTCAGCCCTCACGGCGTATCCGTCGAAGGCCACCCTGTCGTACGGGGGGATGTCCATCGGGGAGATCACATCCTCAGCGAGAACACGTCCTAAGGCCTCATCGGTGCTCACCCTCTCGCTCGGTAGTGGCTCTATGTACCTGTAAACTATGCTCAAGGCGTCCTCGACCCTCCTTAACTCCTTGAACAGCCTGCTCATCGCGATCGGATGCCTCCTGAATTTTTAAATAATAGCCCGGGTCGTCCCGATGCCAGCGGACAAACTTTTTATTGTGATGGTGCCCAACCCCTCCCCAACATGCGCGTAATACTGATGGGGCTTGGGGTGGTTGGCAAGGCGTTTTTACGCATGCTGATCGAGAAGGCCCCGGAGCTCAGGTCGAAGTACGGGCTCAATCCAACACTAGTTGCGGTCTCCGACTCTAGATCCTCCGTTTACAGCGAGATTGGTCTTGATCCAAAGCTCATATTGGATCAAAAGAATGAGCGGGGATCCCTGGCTGGCCTGGAGGGGGAGACCGATCTCAGGGGGGCCGACCTGGTGAGGGAGGTCGAGGCTGAGGTCCTGATAGAGATGACCCCATCGAACTTCAGGGATGGAGAGCCCGGCCTCTCTCACATAAAGGCAGCTCTCAACACCGGGAAGCATGTGATAACAGCCAATAAAGGACCTCTTGCTCTAGAAATGCCTGCCCTGGTGGAGATGTTCCGTGAGAGCGGTTTGATGTTGCTCTTCAGTGGGACGGTCGGTGGGGGAACGCCCTTCGTGAGATTCGTGAGGAGATGCTTGGTTGGGGAGAGGATCCTGGCCATAAGGGGTGTGCTCAATGGGACGACAAACTACATATTGACGATGATGGAATCAGGCATCCCGTTCAGCGAGGCTCTTGCAGAGGCACAGAGGCTAGGATATGCCGAGGCTGATCCCTCAAACGATATAGATGGCTGGGATTCAGCAGCCAAGCTCGTCATACTGTCTAACTTGGCGATGGAGTCCGATGCGACCCTAAGGGACGTCGAGGTCGCGGGCATAAGAGGGGTTGAGGTGGGGAGGGAGCTCCTGTCCCAGGGGAAGACCGTGAGGCTGATAGCAAGCGCGGATGGGTCCGGACTGAGGGTGAGACCCGAGGTGATCGATAGGAAGGATCCCCTAGCCGTCTCAGGTGCCTTGAATGCGGTCTCGTTCTTCGCAGAGCACACCGGAAGGCACACTCTTGTCGGAAAGGGGGCCGGCGGTGAGGAGACAGCGGCGGCCATCGTGAGGGACTTGGTGGAGCTCAAGATGAGCCTGAGTGGGGCGGGACAATGCTGGTGATGAAGTTCGGGGGATCAATACTCAACGGTTCAAGTGATTTCATCGAGATATGCGATTATATAGCGGAAATCGGTGAGAAGGGTGATAAGATAATAGTGATCTCAGCGATGAAGGGTGTCACGGATTCTCTACTGAAGCTCTCCAGCTTAGCTGCCTCTGGAGACGAGATCGGCTCGAGCAGGCTGCTGATGGACTTGGAGGAGAGGCACCTCAGGGTCTGCGAGGAGCTAGGGCTGGCATGCGAGGACGTGAGGAGGGAATTCGAGAAGCTCGAGAGGGTGATCAGGGGCATCACCTACCTCGGGGAGCTGACCCCGAGGGTCAGGGACCTGGTGGCCTCGTTCGGTGAGAACTTCAGTGGTAGGATACTATCGAGTCTCCTGAGGAGCAGAGGGATAAACTCCAGGTTCATGACCGGAGGTGAGGCGGGCATAATCACGGATGATCTATACGGGAATGCAAATCCGCTTCTCAGGGCGACCAGGGTCTATCTGAGGACGAGGCTCCTGCCAGTACTTGAGGACACGCTGCCTGTTATAGCCGGGTTCTCTGGGATGACGAGGGACGGGAAGGTCACCACGATGGGAAGGGGAGGCAGCGATCTGACCGCAGTGCTCGTGGGCTCCGCTCTGAATGCGGAGGAGGTCCTGCTCTGGACGGACGTGGATGGTTTCATGACGGCCGACCCTAGGATAGTGAGGGATGCCAGGCTCCTAAGAAGGGTCTCATACATGGAAGCGATAGAGATGGCTCATTTCGGAGCAAAGAGAATGAATCCAAGATTCATTGAACCCGCGATGCTGACGAACACCCCAATCAGGGTCAGGAACTTCAGGAACAGGGCTTGCGAGGGCACCCTGATATCAAAGGAGGGGGGAACCGGGAACGTCGTCAGGGCCGTGGGCATGAGGAAGGGGGTGTCGATACTCACTGTGAGGAGCGCGGGCATGGTGGGTAGGCCCGGAAGCGCTTATACGCTCCTTAAGGAGCTCTCCGAGAGATCCATGAACGTGCAGATGATATCACAATCCATCTCGGAGTCCGATATATCCCTGGTCCTCGATGGCAGGGCGGCGGAGAAGGCCAGAGGAGTTATAGAGGCGAAGTTGCTCGGGAACACGTTCAGGGAGGTGACCTTGGATAGGGGATGTGCCGCGGTGGCTGTGATAGGATCGGGCATGAGGGGAACGCCTGGAGTGGCCGCTAGGGTATTCAGAGCGGTCGCTGAGAGGGGGATAAACGTGAAGATGATAGCGCAGGGATCCTCGGAGCTGAGCATATCCTTCGTGGTCAGCGGGGAGGATGGGGAGGAGGCCGTCAGGTCCCTGCACGAGGAGTTCGAGTTGAGTAGGGTAGAGGGTTAAGGTTAAATTTCTCACGACCAACATGAGCATCCGGCCCCGGTAGCTCAGAAGGCAGAGCGGCCGCCTTGTAAGCGGCAGGTCGGGGGTTCGAGACCCCCCCGGGGCTTCACCGCCTCCCCGAATTCATGAAAGGGCTCAAAAGATTTCCGCTATGCCCCTTGAGAATAGAAACTCTTGCTGATTTGATTGGGACTCGCGTGAGAAACTTGAGCGCGCCGCTGGTGCGTCCATCGGCTGCGCTGAAAGCCCTCCAGCTCCGCAATTCATCTCTTGATTCCAAGGTTCTCTCCGATGGTGCCCCACAACCTCAGGTAGTTCTTGGGGGCAAGCCTCGAGGAGAGCTGCTCTACACCCGCCACAACACCAAGCTCCCTCTCCAGCCCATGAACCTCCATCTTATTGACGAAAACAGAACCACCGGCCTCCTTGACGAGCAGAAGGCCGGCCGCTACATCAACCGCCCTCAGATCCTCCTTCAGACTCACCAAGGCATCTATCTTCCCCTCAGCTACTAGGGCTAATCCTAGAGCGACGGATCCATAATCCCTCCTGGCTATCTGTTTGAACCCCAAGTTCCTGAGGGGATCCGGCTCCTGACAGGGGGCGTATATGACGGGGGTCCCCCTGAATTCCCTAACGGATATCTTGGTACCATTCTTATGAGCTCCCCTACCCTCCTCCGCATAGAAGAGGTTTCCTGAGAAGAGATCGAGTATGACGGCCATGGAGAGGTCCCTGAGGGATCTAGATCTGGAGTATGCTATGGAGACGCAGGAGAATGGTATTCCCCTATCGGCGTTGGAGCTGCCATCCACGGGATCTATCAATATGAGCCCCTCCTCCTCCCCCTCTATGAACCCGTTCTCCTCGCTCACTATGCTCGGCCTCTTGGACCCGGATGCCCATTCCTCTATCTCGAGCCTGGCGGCCTCGTCAACGGCCCTCACGGTGTCCCCTCCCTCGCTGGAGTATTCGAACTCGACGTCGCATCCCAGGTACTCGGAAACCCTCTCCTTTATCCTGAGGGAGAGCTCTATAAGTTCAATCAGAGTGACCATCCTCGATCCCTCTTATCCGCCCTCTCCGAGATGCTATCTTCATACTTTCACCGCACTTTTGGCAGAAAGACTTCCCATCTCGGGGTCCATCGATTGGCCTCAGGGGGAACGGGCTCCCCACATCCTCATGGTGACGGCAGCATCATAGTTTGTGTCCCCGCCCGAGGCTCCAGCCCTTTCGATTTTGAATCAAACCTTAGCCAGTTCTCATAAGCCCTAGCGTCGCTCTCCTTCAATCTGCTCAGGACGAGCTCCCTTATCTCGGAGGAATCCACAAGGTCCCTGCTCCTGAACGCATCCTCAACCTCGCTCGCTATCCTATCGGCCAGCCCGACGGAGGATCCGGACTTCACCAGAGCGGCCACGATCTTCATCTTGGAGAAGTCCTCCTCCCTACCGTCCCTCTTCCTCACCCTCATATGGTCACCCGGTCTTGGGGGGGTGGTATGCGAAAAACTTTTCTCAGAAGGGGCGGGCGAGGGGAGTGGAGAACCATGGAAGTGGCAGTGAGGGTGACCAGGGTCTCCGGCGAGAGGTTCATAGAGCCGGACGATCCCCTGCCGGAGAACCTCCAGATATCTGTTAGCATGAACATAGGTAAGATCGAGAGGCATGAGAACTCGGCCAGGGGGAAGTTCGTGATAGATGTGAGCTACATGCCCTCCATAGCCAGGATCACCGTGGAGGGCAGGGTGATGGCTAGGGGCACCCCTAACGAGATTGACGCGTTGATCTCGGATCTAAGGGATGGTAGGATCCCGACACCGATAGTTCAAAGCGTTTATACGATCGGAACGAGCGAGGTGGTGCTGATCTGCCGCTCGATAGGCGTCCCCCCTCCTCTACCCCCGATCCCCCAACCCGGCGTGAGGTCGAACGAGAGGGAGGGCATGAGCTACTCGATATGACCCCAAATGGTCCCGAAACCTAGGAGGTCAAAGAGATGTTGGGGAGCTGAGCCCATCCCGGCTCACGCAGCGGGACTCCCCCCACTTATCTCGGGCATTATGAGGACCTCATCTTGGGGTGAGACCAGAGCATCTAGCCCCCCCTTGGACTCAGCCGAGACCCCGTTGATGAGCACTATCATCTTCAGCTTCTTCCCATCGGTTATGAGCTCCGTGACCTCCTTGGGGAGCCTCTCCAGAAGATCCCTCAGCCTGACCTCACCAAGATCCAGCTCCACCTCCCCTCCCATTATCTCCTTGGGCTTCCCCAGGAACCTCACCCTCATGTCCTTCCCCTTCACTCAGCCAGTTTAACAACCTTCTCCAGCTCTGGGATGATCCAATCCAGCCCCAGCTTCCTCAAGGTGCTCTTCCTCGGGATCCCGTTCTGATCCCATCCTCTGTTCTCGTAGTACCAGCTGAGCATCCTCTCGTAATCTTCCCTGCTGAGCTTGCTCCCAGCGAGAGGACCCTTCGTCTGGGGCTCCTCGAACCACTTGGCCGGAGGGGTGTCAAGCGACCTGCCCCAACCACCCTTCTCCCTCACCCAGAAGGCCCTGATCAGTGTGTATATCCTGTTCGCTACCATGTGAAGGTCGTCCCAGCTGTAGTCCAGCCCGGTGGCTGCCTTGAGGAACTTGGGATACCACTCCAGGTCGTAGCCCACCTCCACCCAAGGCAGCCTGCACGCTGCTGCGCTCTCGAAGAATCCTCCCCTCACGTTCTGCATCCATATGAGCTTCCTCACCCTCTCCTCACTGACGACACCCCTGCCCTCCCTTATCTCGTAGGATATGAACCAGGCATCCTTGTGGTGGGCCCCTATTGGGCTGGTCCCGTAGGCCAGGGCCATCCCTATGTAGGCGTGACAGTCATAGGCGCTTATCTCGAGGCCCTTGACGTGCATGGCGAACCTCTCAGATCCCTTTCCTATGCGCTGCGATGCTTGGGCCACTCCCTCAGCGAGCAGGGATCCGAATCCCTCCCTGCTCACCACCCTCCTGGCGAGCTCCAGGAAGGCCTGTCCATCCCCCCAATCCAGCCTCATCCCCACCTCCTCCGGGGTAACTAAGCCCCTCTTCATCGCCTCCGTCGTGAAGGCCAGGACGCTTCCGAGGCTTATCGTATCCACCCCACTCTCATCGGCCACCAGGTTCAGGGTCAGGGCCCAGTTCATGTTGTCTATCCCCAGATTTGGTCCCAGCATTGCTATGTTCTCATAATCGACCTCAGTGTCCCTCCCCTTGTACGGTCCCTCCTTTATCTCATTTATGTTCCCGCATGGCATGTTGCAGTTCGGGCACCCCTTCTGACCTATCTTGTATACCTTCTCCATGGCGTTCCCTCCCACCTTGTCGTATCCATCGAAGACGCCCTCGCTCATGTTGTAGGTTGGTAGCGCGGCATTCGCGTTGGCCCACTCCACCGTGGCCATCGTGCCCTGTCTCACCCAGAAGTCATAATTCTCCTTAGACTTTATGTCCCTGAAGGAATCGGCGCCCAGCCTAGCGACCTCCTTGGGATCCGCCAGTGGGATCTCCTTACTTCCCTTCACCACGATGGCCTTCAAGTTCTTCGAGCCCATCACGGCCCCCATGCCAGGTCTGCCACCGGCCCTCCCCTTCTCAGATGTTATCACCGCGAATTTTACGAGTCTCTCCCCTGCCGGGCCTATGGTGAGGATCCCCGAGCTCTTCCCATACTGTCTCTCAAGCTCCTCCTGTGCCTTATAGGTGTCCAGTCCCCAGAGGTCCCTGGCATCCCTTATCTCCACTTTCTCATTCTCTATCACAACCATGGATGGCTTTTCAGCCTTACCAGAGATTATGACAGCATCATAACCAGCTTTCTTCACCTGAACGGAGGCCCTAGTACCTATGTTGCCGTCACCGTATCCGCCAGTCAGCGGGGACTTGGCGGCCACGACAAGCTTCCCGCTGCTGGGCATGCTTATCCCAGTCAGGGGCCCGGTGGCCAATATGAGCAGGTTTTCGGGGGAGAGGGGGTCAACCCCCCGAGGAAGCTCATCCCAAAGAGCCTTTACTGCGAAGCCCCTACCTCCGAGGAAATCTACCGCGACCTTCGGGTCCAGGTCCTGGACGACGGACTTGCCCCTGCTTAGATCTATCCTCAATACCTTCCCGGTCCAGCCACCCCTCATGAGAGCACCCGAGCGCGCGGGGCACCAAAAGTTAAAAGCTTAATCAGCGGCCATCTTGCGGTGAGGGTCGAGGGAATAGGCAGGGTGAGGGCATCCATAGGGACCCTCTCGAGAGCGGGATCTCTCAAGCGGCTCAGGGTCGAGGAGCAGCCTAGGACAGCTTACCTCCTGATAGCTGGGAGGTGCGAGGGTGGGTGTCTCTTCTGCCCCCAGTGGCTGGGCGGCGAGAGGATCTCTAGGGTGGCTTGGCCCGAGACGGATCTTAGCGTCATCTTGGGGGCTCAGCGGGAATTTGAGAGGGTTTGCGTGCAATCAGTCCTCAGGAGGATGTTCTGGAGGGACCTGATAGAGGTGGCATCACTTTTCGAGGTGCCGGTATCCATAGCGACTAACCCGGTCGGGGAGCGGGAGCTGCTGGAGATGAGGAGGGTGTCCCAGATGCTGGGAATAGGCCTGGATGCCATGTCCGAGCGAGTGTTCAGGGATGTCAGAAAGCCAGGCTCCTTCGATTACTACCTGAGGTTCCTCGAGAAATCCATCGATGTTTACGGTAGGGGGAATGTATATGTTCACCTTATCGCCGGACTTGGGGAGACGCCCGAGGAGGCCCTCAGGATGATATCCCACGTCTATGAGAGGGGAGGCGAGGTCGCCCTATTCGCATTCACCCCAGTCCCCGGGACCCCCCTCCAGAACAGGGGGAGGCCCCCGATCGAGTACTACAGGTTCCTTCAGGTGGTCGTCCACCTGATGAGAAACGGCCTGCCATTGAGGGAGATGAGGCGCATGGATCCAGATGACTACAAGGAGGCCTTCCTGACATCAGGCTGTCCCGGCTGCAACAGGCCCTTCTACAACGAGAGCCCAGCGGGTGAGCTCTACAATTTCCCATCGCCCGAGCTGCTCAAGAGGAACTGGGAGAAAGTGAGGGAGGAGGCGGAGCGTGCCATCAGATACTTTGGGCTTCTTCCCTAAGGGGATGTTCGCTGAGATCAGCATAACCGGGAGGGCATGCCAGCTGAACTGCCCGATGTGCGCGGGGAGGTGGCTGAGGGGGATGATCGGTGTTGGGAGCCCGGAGGAGCTGCTGAGGGTCGGGAGGGCCCTCTGGAGGAGGGGTGTCAGGGGGATCCTCATAAGCGGTGGCTTCACCAGGGAGGGCAGGCTCCCCTTCATGCCCTTCTCTCAAGCGATGATGGAGCTGAAGAGGATCGGCTTCGTGATGAGCATGCACACGGGTCCCTTGGACAGGAGGGAAGCGGAGGTTCTAGGAAGGGTAGGGATAGATGTGGCGGATTACGAGCTGATCCTTGATGAGGGTGCGATAAGGTCATCCAAGGGGCTCAGACTGAGGCCGGAGGACTACATAAGGGGTATGGAGAACCTGCTGATGGAATCGATAGAGGTGGTCCCGCACATCACCCTAGGGCTGCCCGGGTCAGGAGAGGGAGTGAGTGGCTACGCGGATGTCCTCAGGGACCTGGGGATAAGGAGGGCCGTGATACTGGGATTCATCCCCACGGAGGGGACCGAGCTTCGGGGGGAGGAACCGCCGTCCCCGGAGCAGATGAGGCGGGCGGCTGAGATGATAAGCAGGGTTTCTAGGGTGAGCCTCGGCTGCATGAGGGCCCCCTGGCTGAAGCGGGAGTACGATAACGCTCTCCTGGGGATCGTGGATAGGATAGCGAACCCCCATGACTCGCTCAACCTGAGGAGGGTGATGGCCTGCTGCTCCATACCAGATGAGATGCTCGCACTATTCGAGGGCTAGGACGACCCTCAGCAGCATCCTCAGTACGTGGCTCCTCACCCTGCTCGTTAGGCTCCCGGTCGGGTAAAGGGAAACGCCCCTCTTCACGGCTGCATCGTATTCTATTGATAACTCCCTGATCCTCTCCATAAGATCAGAGGTGGGTGATCCCCTCTCTATCCTGAGGATCAATTCCCTATCCAGGGATATCCTGCGAATGGCCAGCTCATGGACATCATCGTCAATCATCCCACGGGCTCTCTTCTCGTTCAGGAGAGCCTCGTATCCGTCTAATGTGGATTCAGCTATCTCCCTCCTGCTCATCCACTCCGTCTCGTAATTCAGGGAGTTCATCCAGTGAACCGTGGTCAGGGCCCTCCTGTAGTCTTCCAGCCCCCTGAACAGTATCCTGTATCCGTGCCCCTCGGGATCGGAGAAGGCCCTGCTCCCGGGATCGACGAAGGGGGCGAGTGGGGAGAGGAAGGAATCGATCCTATCGGAAAGCCCCCTGAGCTTGCTGAAGTAGTCAGCGACCTTGGGGCCGTGGTCCCTCCTCTGGAGGGGAAGGCCCATCATGAAGTAGAGATCCAGCCTGGCGAAATCAAGTTCCTTCGAGTACCTGACCAGCTTCTCGAGTGAGGAGTTCGTGTAAGGTCTTCCGAAGGCCTTTCTCACCTCCTCAAACGGGCTCTCAGGCGATATCTGAAGGTAGACCGTGTGGGAGGCCTCCCTCAGGGCGCTGAGGACCTCCTTGGATGGGGGTGTGAAGAACTCGAAGATGAGCTCGTTATCCAGGTCGAGATCCCTCAGGAGCCTTGAGATCCTCCTCACCCTCTCCACACCCCCTATCCTGAGATCCCCTACGAAGAAGATGGGCATTGAGGACATGCCAGCTATACCCTCGACCTCCTCGGCTATGGCCTCGGGGGACTTCAGGGCGATCCTGCTCCTCATGAAGCACCTCTCATATGCGTACCTCGAGCCCCCGCAGGTGAGGCAGTTGAACGGACACCCCTTGACCGTTATTACGCCGGCTATTGGAGCCTCCTGAAAGGAGGCGAATGGGGATCCGAGCGAGAGGTCCCTCACCCTCCTCATGTTCCTCAGCAGGAACCCGTGATCTATCTGGAACTCATCCAGGGAATCCGGGACCCAGCTGATCGGGTTCTCCCTAACCCTATCGTTCTCCCTCCAGATGACGTTCGGAGCTCTCTCAGGCCCCTCCTCCAGGTACCTGACGAGGGGGATCTCCCCGCTGTCCCCCAGTATTATTGCGTCTATGAACGGGTAGAGCTCCATTATCTCGCGCCTGAACAGGGTGGAAGAAAGACCCCCAAGAACCACCTTGCTGTTCGGGTGGATCCGCTTTATGATCTTGGCTAACTCTATGGCTCCCTGCGCGTGGACCATCCAGTGGAAATCTATGCCGAAGGTATCGGCCTCGATATTCCTCAAGTATCCTTCCACGTCGAAGCTCTCATCCCTCAACATCTTGGCGGCCAGGTTGAAGATGCCAACTTCGAAGCCGCTCCTCTCGAGGTGGGTGGCGAGTGTTAAGAATCCATAAGGTATCATGTCGAAAATCTGGTGGGACGGGATCACCTCGCTGATCATGCAGGCATAAGAGGGAAGCTTCCTGAAGTCGTGCACGCTAGGGGGGTGTATCAGGGCCACGTCGAGCCTCAAGTTTTGACACCGCCTGGAGGGTGATCTTTATTTACTTAACTTTTTCCCATAGGCGGGATGGGCATGGATGAGCTGACAGCGGGCCTGAGGAGACTTCGGCTCTCACTGATAACCCTTCTCCTGTCCCAAACAGCCCTGGCACTTATGGAATCCCATGGAATGCTATTCAGCTATGACGTGAGGATGCCATCCCTGCTGTCATCGACGGCGCTAGCCATTTTAGCCTACACTATTGCCCTAAGGGGACTCACCAACGTATGCAACGCTCTAAGTGGAGCGTTCTGCGTCCTGGGCAGGCTCACGAAGTACCTACTTCCGGTCGCGATCTTCTTCACGGCGGTAGGAGTTTCGTATGCTTATGAGGACCTTCGGAGCCTCGGACTGGATGCCTACTCCCTCTCTGGAAGACCTATACTCCTGCTCGCGGCGATCCTGATGGTCCTGCTGGAGTTGCTGGTCTCATACTCCCTGATGAGGCTTGGATTCTCAGTCGGATCCAGGGCAATTGTGCTGGGCTCCCTCCTGCTGGTGCCGCCCCCCTTCGTGGTCATGGCCGGGTATACAATGCAAGGTTCACTGATCGGAGCATTAGGCTCCCTCGTATCGATGATCTCTCTGACGGCCCTGATCAGAGCGGGAATGGAGGTCGTTGAGGAGGAAGAGGAGATTCCTGAGGGACATGAGGAGCCGGAACAAGCCCCTCCAAGGCCTAGGAAGGTCTTGGAGGAATCACGCGTCATGAGGGGAAGGGTTGAAATGGAAACGCTCGAGGAGGCTCCACCCAAGCCTAGGGAGAGAAAAGCGAGACTTATTGGACCCAACGGTCTCGCCATAGAGCTAGAGCCCGGTGTGAGGGTGGTGGGGAGGAGG
>MAIU01000024.1 GCA_003344655.1 Candidatus Korarchaeota archaeon NZ13-K | reverse complement strand
CACCCTCCCCAGGCCCCTGAGGTGGATCATCGAGGAGGTCAGCTCCTCCGATCGGATCCTTTTGGAGCCACCCAGCCTGATCCTGGTGAGGAGCGGTGGGAGGGGTCTGGAGGAGGTCCTCAGGAGGTTCAAGGCATCCGTCCTCATATCCGGGACCTGGGGCGAGGAGGTGGCGAGGGGGGAGATCTTGGAGGATCTGGACTACAGGAGAATAGCTGTTAGATCTTGGGGGGAAGTCTCCACGATCGTAACCAGGGATTTCACGACCAGATTCGAGGAGAGGAGCAGGGCGGAATTCTTCAGGATAGCCTCCGCATTGGCGGATCTTTCTGAGGTCATAGTAGGGAATATGGGGATATTCGCTTCCTCATACGATGTGCTCCAGGGAATACTGGATGCGGGCTTCGAGAACATGGTGGCCAAGCCTCTCTTCGTTGAGGAGAGGGGGATGGACTCCCATGAGCTGTCCGGGATGGTGGCCAGGTTCAAGAGCCTCTCCAGCTCGGGAGCGATACTCCTGGGAGTTCAGGGAGGAAGGAGCAGCGAGGGAGAGGACTTCCCGGGGCTGCAGATGACCACGTCCGTCGTAGTGGGACTGCAGCTGGCGAGACCCAGCGCCCTCAGCAGCATCCAAGAGATCCTCTGGAGGAGGCACACGAGGCTCCGGAACCCGGTGCTGATCAACGCCTGCAGATCCGCTTTGCAGGCGGCTGCAAGACCCGTTAGATCATTCAGGGATCTGGGCTTCATAGTTTTAGCCGATAGGAGGTTCTCCAGGTGTGTCAACATGATGCCAGACTGGATGAGGGCTCCCCTGAGGTATCTGAGCCTGAGCGAGGTTGCTGGAGCCGGTGAGGAATTCTTTAAGGGAAGGAGGGTGGGTTAGGTGGGAAGGGGATGCGCTTGAGGATATACCCCCCGGAGGAGAGGGCCCGGGTGATGAGGGCCGAGGTGGAGGAGCTCCTGAGGGACGGCTGGAGGCTGATAATCGTGACCTACGACCCAAGATTCGCGGATTTCCTAGAGGACCTCATAAGGGACAGGGGGGACGTTACGATCATACGCTCCCTCTCACCGGATCTCCTGACCTCCCTCCTGATGCTCCTCACTCGCTTGAGGGGAGGGGAGGCCTGCCTCTTGGATGACGTGCTAGGTGCCTACCTGAGGGAGGCCAGCTCATCACCGAGACCCTACGACCTGCAGAGGTCCCTCATAACGATCATGAGCATCCTCAGGTCCTTCGAGAGACAGACGAGATCCCTCGTGAGCGTCCATACGGTAGAGCAGGAGGCGCCGGAGTGGTTCTTGAAGCTCTTCGACGTCATCGAGGTGATCTGATGGAGCTCGACCCCTACCTTCATGCCGTATGGTACATACTCCCCTCCTATTTCGCCAACATGTCCCCAGTGATCTTCGGAGGAGGCCGGCCCCTCGACATGGGCAGGAACTTCCTAGACGGCAGGAGGATACTCGGAGATCACAAGACCTTGAGGGGTTTCCTCTCAGGTCTGGTGGTGGGATCCCTCGTGGGTCTGATCCAGGGGAGGCTCCTCCAAGGATTCGCCCTATC
This sequence comes from Candidatus Korarchaeota archaeon NZ13-K, assembly GCA_003344655.1. Classification (NCBI taxonomy): domain Archaea; kingdom Thermoproteati; phylum Thermoproteota; species Candidatus Korarchaeota archaeon NZ13-K. The sequence goes on along the minus strand of MAIU01000024.1, from coordinate 10,945 downwards.
ATTGGGAGCGATGGTAGGTGACTGCTTCGGTTCGTTCCTGAAGAGGAGGATGGGGATTAGTGAAGGAAAACCAGCCCCAATTTTGGATCAGGAGGGATTCCTCATATTCTCACTTCTCTTTGCATCACCGCTGGAGGGCCTTCCCCTTGAATCCATCCTGTTCCTCCTCCTGCTCACCCCCCTGCTGCACTGGGGGAGCAACGTGGTGGCCCACCTGATCGGCCTCAAGGAGGTGGCTCACTGAATGGGGCTGGAGGATCTCCTGGGGAGGGTGGACAGGAAGTACGTGGAGATGATGAGGAGGAAGGGCATCGAGCTAGAGGACCTCATACTAATGACTGACTCTGAACTCGCCGAGAGGCTCGGGATAGACAGGAGCATCGCCAGGGAGATACTGATGGAGGCGAGCCTCCTCTCCCTCAGACCAGTGACCGCCGATAGGCTACTGGCCGAGGGTCCCTTGCTGAGAACGGGACTGGGAGGGCTGGACGATCTCCTCGGAGGGGGCATCAGGGCCAAGACTTTGACTGGGATTTACGGTCCTCCCTCCTCAGGGAAGACCCAATTCTGCATCTACATGGCGGTTAGATCTCTAATGGAACCTGAGAGAGGTGGTATATCCTCGGGAACAGCCTGCTTCATCGACACGGAGGGCACCTTCGACCCGGGGAGGGCGATCGTCTTCCTGAGGCAGAACTCCCTCCCCGAGGACATGCTGTCGAGGATAAGGGTCATTAGGGCGCAGAACCCACAGCAGCTCCAGTTGGCCCTCGAGCTGTCCGCTGATCTCGTGAGGTCCGGGGAATCCAGGTTCCTTTGCCTTGACTCCATATCCTATCCCCTAGCCGGCTATGGGGGCCTGAAGGGGCTCAGGGAGAGACAGGAGGAGCTCCAGAGGATCCTGCTCGCGATTCGGAGGATAGCCGAGAGGGGAAGCGTCGTCATTATGACGATGCACGCGGTCAGGTGGGGGAGGAGCATACAATCGAAGGGCGGGTTCGTCCTGGCCCACGTTCCCCACAACATGCTCTGCTTCAGGAGGGTGAGGGGCAACAGGGTCGTGGTGACGCTCGAGGACTCCTCATACCTTCCTCCAGGGCAGGCAGCGTTCGCGATAGGGGAGGACGGCCTCCATGGGATATGAGCTGGAAAGGTTTTAAATGAGACCCCCAAGCTTCTCCCGGTGTGGGCCTTGGGGATCCCTGCGGATAGATTTTATACAAAAACACATGAATGGGTAAAAATATCTGGTAATAAAGCGATAATTGGAATAACATCATATGCAGTTGAACAACTTGGAGATATAACATTCCTAGAGGTCAAGCCCATCGGGACCAAGGTGAGGAAGGGCGAGAGGATAGGGACCGTTGAGAGCAGCAAGACAACGGAGAGGATATACGCCCCGGTCTCCGGGGAGGTTATCGAGATAAATAAGGAGGCCGGAGTGATCGAGGAGGGGAGTAGTGAGGTTCCGATGGGGCTGGAGAAGATAGTGCAGGATCCCTACGGTGAGGGCTGGATACTGGCCTTGACCGTGGGGGAGGGCGTCTCCTCGGAGCTGAGCGATCTCATGAGGGCCGAGGAGTACGCCAAATACGTGGAGGAAAGCCATTGAGGGAGAAGCTCATAAAGGATCCTATACATGGTTATCTGAGGATAAGCCCTGAGGAGCTCGGACTCATAGATTCCTTCCCGCTGCAGAGGCTGAGGAGGATAAGGCAGCTCCCCGGATCCGAGTACGTCTATCCCGGCGCGGTCAACACGAGGTTCGAGCATTCGCTCGGCGTCATGCACCTAGCTGGAGTGATGGGAGGGAGCCTCAGCGGGGACCGTGAGGTGGTCTCCCTCCTGAGGGTGGCGGGCCTGCTGCACGATCTGGGGCACGGGCCTTTCTCCCACTCCTTCGAGACGATATTGATCGAGAATTTCGGGATATCACATGAGGAAATGACCTCTATAGTGATAAGGAGAACTGAGATAGCAGATCTCCTGACGAAGATGGGGTTCCAGCCGGAGGAGGTGATTCTCCTAATAAGGGGAGAGCACGGAAGGAGGAGCCTCTCCAAGGTCATAAACTCCTCCGTGGATGCGGATAAGATGGATTACATAGTGAGGGACTCATACCACACTGGCGCTGGCTATAGCGTCGACGTTCATAGGATAGCGTTCAACTCCATCGAGGTAAACGACGATTTAGTGATAAATATAAGAGCTTTAGAGGCAATAGAGTCTCTTTTTATGGCAAGGCTGCTATCATATAGGACAATATATTACCATAAGACCTCAAGGGGCGTGCAGCTGATGCTGGAGATGGGAATGAGGAGCATACTTGACAGGATGGATCTTGGCAACCCGAGGAAGGATCCAACTCCCTTCCTTGAGTTAGATGACTACAGGGTTTGGGAGCTCCTTAGGGGCGATGAGAGGAGCAAGTGGATAACCGAGAGGCTCATGAGGAGGAGCATCCTCAAGGTGGTCTGGGAGAAGCACGGTGTAGGACTGAGTAGGGAGGGTGTGGATCTCGCGAGGGAGAGGATATCTGAGCTCTGCGGTGTCAGGAGGGAGGATGTGATAATAGACTCCCCCATCATAGAGTTCGCGGGCGGCGAACTCCCGAGGGTCATGAGGGATGGGGAACTTCTGGATTTATCCGAGGTCTCCCCAGTCCTGAGGAGGCTCCTAGGAATGAACCCTTCCTTCATAAGGATTTACACTTGGCCGGAGCTCAGGAGGAGGGTTGAGGATAGGCTCAGGGGCGTGGCCGTTGGGGAGGTGATCGAGAGCTGAGCCCCCTCTTGAGTAGGGACTACATATTCTGCGGTGAGAGCTGCGGGAGGGTCCTCTCGATGCTGCTTTTGGGAATATCAAGGCTCAATGGACATCGTGAGGAGATAGAGCTCTGGTGCGGAACTTCCCCGGAGATCAGAATGGGATACGTGCTCTATGAGGTGACTAGGCATGAGGGAAGGAGATTTGTTCCCTTAACGGGCTCGGAAGTCACTAGGTACGTTGTGAGGACCCTCTACGGTCCTGACGACCCTAGGGAGCTCTCATACAGGTTCAGGGTCTCGCTCAGCTACCACTACGTGAAGGAGGGAAGAGCCGTCTACCTGAAGGGGGATGTGTACGAGCTCAGCCTCAGGGGGATCGATAAGGGGGCCCTCCTCTCCCTGAGGTTCGTGAAGGGCATGTCCAGGGTGGGTTATGATGAGCTGGTGGAGAGGATAGCGGAGGTATCAAGGGGGACCTCCATGGGATCAAGGCTCATCTACGCCTCCTACCCAGACGAGCTAGATTCCTGTAAATAGATGCTGCCCTCTCAAGCGCAACTAGTATTGAATTTATCCTAGATAGAGTTTCTTCATCAATATTATTTTTACCAATAGATGCCATCTCTCGTTCTAGGATCCTCGTCAGGGAGCTCATAACCCTCTCCAGCGCCAGCCTCTGCTCCTCAATTCCGGCCTGCTCCTCAGATTCGACGAGTATCACCTTGGTCCCGCAGACGGCGCAGACCACCTCACCTCCACCCGTCTCGAAGAGCGGGGAGCCGCACACGGGGCATGTCTCCGATAGCATCTTCCATCCTTTGAGTAGGGCCTCGGCCATCTTCCTGCTCCTCTCATCCTCCGAAGGGCTCACCCAAGCCCACCCAATGCTCAGCGAGGCACCCGCTTAAAACCCCGACGAGAGTCACCCTAGCCGGCGCCCAACAACCGGACGATTGACGATTATTAACCCGATGTATCTCTAAATATATTTTTCATGAATCCACGAATCTCATTAGATTTTTCCAAAAAAACTGACCGATTGATGGGTGAGCTACGAGTGCAACTTTTTAAGGGAGAGCCCGCGAGTAGCCTCGAAAGGGCTGTTTAGGGGGTGAACGTCATGGTGACTAAGAAAGCCGAGAAGGTTAAGGAGTACGAGAAGCTCCTCTCGGAAGCGATACAGAGACTGGATAGGATATCTCAGGACAGGAGCGTTCCAAGGAACATAAGAAGAGCGATGACAGAGGCGATAGAGGCCCTTAGGGACGAGAGGAACAGCTATGGGGTTAGATCGAACAAGGCAATCTCAATACTCAATGAGATAGTGAATGACATAAACATGCCCTTCCCCACGAGGTCTGAGATACTACTCATAGTCGGACTCCTTGAGAAGATAAAAGATTAATCGCATATTTTTTGACATATTAATGAGACCAACCTGCTCTTCAATATTATATTTTCGAGGATGAGGGATTCCTTATCCAGCTCCACCCCACCCCTGGCCCTCCTGACGTCAGAGAGCAGTGACAGGGCATAGCTCAGCAGGTCGATCAGGTCCCCGGCGGTCAATCCTCCGGGGAGCCCCGCTATCCTATCAAGGGAAGTTGCCACCTCACTTAACTGTCCCGAGAACTCATCATCAATGCTGCATATTCTCCTCAACCTCTCCGCCGCCTCCCTGAGAGGTTTTGAGTATATCTCCATCCTCCCCCCATCCAAGGTGGCCTCCCTACCGCAGCAGAGCTGGACTGAGCTTATGAGCGAGGATATGATCCCCATGACCACCTCAAGCTCCCTCATGAAGATGCTCTTAGATGATGCCCTGGCCTCCACCCCCTTCAGGATCCTCTCCCTAGCCCAGTCCATCTGAGTCTTCAGCTCCCTGACCCTTTCCAGAAGCTCATTCACCCTCTCCTTAAGCCTAGCGATCGCTTGTGGTCCGTACTCCTCCAGGAACCCGTTGAACTCAGATCTGGTGACCTCCATCAGCTCGATCAGATCATCTGGCACGTCGGATGATAGATCATCGAAGCAGAATATCCCGGATCTCTCGAGGATCTCGGCTATCCTCTCCCCCTTCTCCTCACCGAAGTACCGCTTGAGCGCGCTCATGAGGTAAGCCGATACCCTGCCCCTCATCGATGCCCTACCTCAAGAGTGCCGGGGGAGGGATTTGAACCCTCGACCTTCCGGTCTTCAGCCGGACGCTCTCCCTCTGAGCTACCCCGGCTTTCAGTGGACCGGGGGGGATTCGAACCCCCGACCTCCCGCATGCCAAGCGGGCGCGCTACCAACTGCGCCACCGGCCCCAATGGTAGGGGGTCTGGAGAATTTTAAATTTTCCCCTAGCCCCGGGTTCCCCCGGGAACCCGGAGCCCCCTCGGAGTTCGATCATCAGACGACCCTCACGCTCTTCCACCTCACCTTGTTGGCCCAGGCGTACCTCCTCATCCTGGGACTCCTGCCGAAACCGCAGGAAGCGCAGTATCCCTTCTTGACGTTGAAGGAGTGCCTACCGCATCTTCTGCATCTGACGTGCGTCTTTCCCCTGCTCCTCCTCCCCATCGAGGGCGTTCCCTTGACCATGCTATCACTCCTCCGGCCCCTCCAGTCCCTCTATCTTCTGCGTCGAGATCGCTATCACGTTATCCCCCCTTATCAGCACCCTCTTCCCGATCTTGTTCTGCCTCATCTCGCCGTCCGGGGTCGTGTATATCTCCTCCGCGTTATCCAGTATCAGGTTCAGGTGATTGTCGTAGGACTTCAGCACGCCCCTGACGTTCACACCGTTCTTCAGGAACACCAGGATGCTGGTATTCATGCTCTTCGAGAGATATCTCATAGCGCTTGACATCGCGTTCCCCCGCTCTCGGATTGTTCAGGGCCCACCTTTTAAATAAATTTTGGTGCCCGCCCAGCATGATTTAAATACTGCAGCTCGGGGGATCAAGCGTAAGGTGTGGGCCATGGGGTTCTTCAGGAAAGTGTTCGGCAAGGGAAGGGAGGAAGAGGAGGAATTCGAGGAGGAGCCTGAGGAGTTTGAGGAGGAAGTGAGTTACGAGATAGAACCCGTCAGACCCAAGATAGTGTCGGAGAAGGCCATCACCGTGAAGCCGATGAATTTAAGAAACGCGGAGGACGTTGAGCAAATATTGAACGAGATAAATGAGGGAAACATAATATTACTCAGGTACGATGACCTCGCCGCTGAGGGGGAGGAGAAACTCAAGTTCATGATCCAGAGGCTGAAGGAGAGGGTTCTGGAGATGGGCGGGGACCTGGTGATGATAAGGGATAGGGGATATCCCCCCCTGCTGATAGTCCCGAGGTTCGTCGAGATTTGGCGCAGTCCCGGGTGATCGAGCCGGTGAACAGGCTCCGGTTCTAGACGGGTTTCGAATCTCATGAGGACCCGCTTCCCTCTACCCCCTCAGTTGCGATTAAGGGGATCTCATCTACCTTCCGTAGCGAAGATCCTTCGGCCTCCGTAGGGGGCTAAGCTAGCCTGAAGGTCTCGCCTATCTGGGGAGATATCGTCCTTATCCCTGGAACGGTCTTAGCCGCCAGGGGAGAGAAGCTCCTTATCTTCTCCTCCTCCCCGTGAACCAGGAAGACCCTGTGGGGCCTGGGCTCAATGGTCCCCAAGTAGGTGAGCAGCTGAACCTTATCCGCGTGCGCGCTGAAGCCTTCGATCACCCTCACCTCGGCCCTGACCTCCACCTTAACGGGCTCTCCCTCCTCATTCTGCATCCTCAGCTCCCTCACCCCATCCCTCAACTTCCTCCCGAGCGTCCCCTCAGCCTGATAGCTCACCAGTACTATGGCGTTCTCGGGACCCGGGGCCAGCATCCTCAGGTAGTCCACGCTGGGACCGCCCGTGAGCATTCCGGAGGGAGCTATTATCACGGCCGGCCCTCCCCTCGTCACGTCGGGCCTCTCATCGGAGCTCCCGATAAAGTTGAAGTGAGGATCTGTGAAGGGATCCCTGTCCCTCTTGAAGACGCTGTCCCTCACGTATGAGGAGAGGTAGTCCGGATAGGCGGAGTGTATCGCCGTGGAGTCGTATATCATCCCGTCCAGGTAAACGGGGATATCTGGGAGCTCATTGCTTGAGAAGCCATCCACTAGAGATAGCATGATCTCCTGGGCCCTTCCCACGGCCAGGGCGGGTATGAGCACCTTCCCCCCCTTGCTGGCCGTCTCCCTTATTATCGAGAACAGAGCCTCCTCCGCCTCCCTAAAGCTGGGCAGCACGTCATTCTCCCCGCAGTAGGTGCACTCCATTATCAGGGTCTCGACCCTTGGGAACTTCCTCACGGCCTTATCCAGGAGCTTGGTGTCCCTGAATCTCATGTCCCCGGTGTAAAGTATGTTATGCCTAGCGCTCTCCACGTTCAAGTGAGCCAGACCGGATCCCAGTATGTGACCGGCGTTGTAAAGGGTTAGCTTCACATCCGGGGAGATGTCCACAGTTTCCGCGTACTCCAGGGTCACAGTGTGGTTCATCAGGTTGACCACATCCCTCCAGGAGAAGAAGGGTGTCAGGCCACTCCTCTGGGAGAGGTTGATGTAGTCGTAGAGGAGGAGCATGATCAGGTCCCTGGTCGGCCTCGTGAGGTAGACGGGTCCCCTGTAGCCGTACTTGAAGAGAAGAGGGAGCGCCCCCGAGTGATCCAAGTGCGCGTGCGTCACGACCACGGCGTCGAGCTCGTCTATGTCGAAGGAGCTCAGATCAAACCTTGGGAACGGGTCCTCGCCACCCACGCTTATACCGCAGTCCAAGAGGATGCTGCTCTCATCTGTGGTGACGAGGATGGAGCTCCTACCGACCTCCCTGGCGGCACCGAGGAAGGTAACGTAAAGACCCCTGCTGATCCTCATGGGAGACCTGAATATCCTGCTGGACAGCCTCTTCATCACCCTCTTCCTCTCCACGGCCTCCGATATCATCACGTTGTAGAACGTCTCGAGGAAGGTCGACTTTATCGTGGGAGCCCTTATCACCACGGGTCTCCAACCCGTCTCCTTCAGTATCTCGAGTATGTTCGCTCCTCCCTTCCCGACGACATAACCGGTCCTCTTGGCAATTATGTAAACCTCTCTGGTCTCCTGGATGAACTTTATATCCTCTATCTCGGCCTTCTCCGGTATCGTCTTCCTTATGAACTCTATTGTGCTGCTCTCGTCCTTCAGGGGCTTGCTGGCCAGGACCACTATCTTCTTCTTAAGGCTCTTGGCGGCATTCGTTATTATATCGGGCCTGTCCAAGAGCTCCTTCGGGTTCTCGACGTAGACCGTTATGAAGGGGCCCTCCAGGTCTACCTTATCTATCCTCGTGTACTGGGAGAGGAACTTCCTCACCTTGGCCTTTATAGACTCCGGGGAGCTCATCAAGGACCCTACCTTCTCAGCTCCTCTATCATCCGGGAGATCTCGTCCCTCCCGAGGAACCTAACCCCTCCGCCGTCCACCACGACGACATCAATTCCATCGCCGGTGGCCGCGTCCCTCGAGAGGGCGGCAACCATGCTAGATATCACGAGCCTGATGGCCGCCTCCCTATCCATCTCCGGGGAGTATCCACCCTCTATGACCGATATGGCCACTGGAGAACCTGAGCCCGTGGCCAGATAGTCCTCCTCAGTCATGGTGCCGTAGAGGTCCACGTTGAAGAGGTGAGGTCCCTCCCTGTCGACCCCCCCGACTATCAGCTGGGCCAGGAGGAAGAAGGGTCTGTACCTCCTGAGCATGAGCACCAACAGCCTGGCCAGGCCCCTGACCGTGATTGGCCTGCCCGTGTCCATGCTGTAGAGGTCGGCCAGGGCAGCTAGATTGTTCACCAGGTACTGCCCATCGGCCACGAGCCCTGATATCGTGGCCACGGCATAGTCCGTCAGTTTAAAGGTCTTCACCGCGCTCTTGCTCGCCACGAAAGTACCGCTGGTCGCCCTCTTATCAGAGGCAACCACGACTCCGTCCTTGAATTTTACACCAACTGTCGTGGTTCCCTTCATCAGATGAATCCTTTCCTCCACTCCTCGGACCCCGGACCCTTGGGGATTTTCCCAAGTCATCAACACCACCTCACTTGAAGACGCGTCAACAGGCGGTCGGTTGATGCACCGGGCTCGATTAAAAAAGGTTCCCTCAGCAGGCGCCGGGTGAGCGGATGGAAGCCGAGAGGATGACCCTCGTCCCGAGCAAACTGGCCAGAAAGGGGTTCAGATTCGTCTTCATTGGACCATCCAGCCTTTGCAAGGACTGCAAGTACAGGAGCACCTGTGTAGATGGCATGGAGCTCGGCAGGGTCTATGAGGTAGTTGATGTGAACGAGAGGAAGAGGTTTCAATGCCCGGTGCATGAGGAGGTCTCCCTGGCCTCCGTGAGAAGGGCGACAATAGATTTAGCGATTCCGATTAGCTTGATCGAGGGCGCCACTTTCACCTACAGACCGCTGGAGTGCGACCGCATCACCTGCGAGAGCTTCGCCCTCTGCAAGCCGGAGGGTCTGAAGCTCGGGGACAGGCTGACGGTCCTGAGGGAGAAGGGAGTGGTTAGGGGCTGCGGTGCCCTGCGGGAGCTCAGGGTTTATGAGGTCGAGATCAAGTAACCTCCTTCCTAGGTATCTCGAAGTCCTCGATGAACCTGACCAGCCTTATACCCTTCAGGTGCCTCATTATCGTGGAGAGCGCATTTATCTTCCTTGAGTAGGAATCCCTGAGCACGTACGCCTTCGGAGGAAGCGTTACCTCCACGACACCATCCTCCACCCATCTAGCCGGTATCTCCTCTAACCTCAAATCGAAGGCGTCAGCCACTATCGCCCTCACCTTCTCCAGATCATCCCTAATCTTCCTCAGGACCTCGCATTCGATGAGTAACCTCTTCCCAGCCAGGGGATGGTTGAAGTCCACAGTGACCCTGCCTCCCGTGACGGACTGTATCACCCCCCTCTGGTCGTCCAAGTATATCGTTTCCCCGACGTGAGGGTGGATCCCCTCCCTCTCAAGCCTCTTCACGGAATAGACCTTGACCTTACCCCTATCATAGCTCCCATAGGCCTCCTCAGGCTCCAGGATAAGTTCGAATCTCTCCCCCTCCTCGCTGGCCAGTATCCTCTCCAGCAGCTTCGGGAACAGGTTCGTCTCGCCCGGTATCACCAGCACGGGCGTGTAGCTGACCCTCTCAGAGTGAGCCCCGGACTCCCTGGCCACATCCTCAACTGTGGTATGGTAGAGTGAGCGAGTTTCAGCATCCCTTATGGTTATATTGACCAGTAGGAATTCCCTCTCCAAGCTAACACCCTAGCCCTTCACAACTCCTATCGGCACCAGCCTCGCCACGAGCTTTGCTATGCCAGCCCTGTGCGTGGCGTTGACCACCTCATCCACGTCCTTGTAGGCCCCGGGAGCCTCCTCAGCGGCCACCGCTAGTGATGCGGGCTTAACTATTATCCCCCTCTCGGCGAGCATCTGCACTATCTGACTCCCTCTGTAGATCCTCTTCGCCTGCTCCCTGCTCATCACCCTCCCGGCCCCGTGAGCGGTGGTCCCGAAGGACTCCTCCATGGCCCTGGCCGTGCCGGCCATCAGGTATGAGGCCGTGCCCTGGGAGCCGGGTATTATGACCGGCTGACCCACATCCCTGTAATCGCTGGGGATCGCCGGATGCCCCGGCGGGAAAGATCTCGTCGCCCCCTTCCTGTGAACGTAAACCTTAACCTTCTTTCCATCCACCACGTGCTCCTCGAGCTTCGCTATGTTGTGAGCGACATCGTAGACCAGACTCATCCCCATGTCCTCGGCGCTCCTCCCGAAGACCCTCTCAAAGGCCTCCCTGACCCAGTGCGTCACCATCTGCCTGTTGGCCCAGGCGTAATTTGCGGCTCCCTTCATCGCCCTGAAATACTTCTCGGCAGTATCGGAGTTGGCATAGGCGAATATGAGCTCTTTGTCCGGAAGCTTGAAGTTTAGGGAACTTATCTTTGCGAGCATCATGTTTAGGAAATCGTCGGCGACCTGATGACCGAACCCCCTGCTTCCCGTGTGGACCATCGCGACCACCTGACCCTCCCGCTCTATCCCCATCACCCTCGCCACCTGCGGATCGTATATCCTATCGACCAGCTGCACCTCCAAGAAGTGGTTGCCGCTCCCCAAGGAGCCGAGCTGCGG
>MAIU01000023.1 GCA_003344655.1 Candidatus Korarchaeota archaeon NZ13-K | reverse complement strand
AGCCTCGTCTTTGGGGCTATGATCACCCTTGATAGCGGGATCCTGAATTCGATCCCTTCACCATCCCCTCTCATCCCAGTTACCTAGCATCCTTCCGCTTCATCCATATAAACTATAAACCTTGGCAAATGAGCGCTCGCGAGCGCTGCAAGCTCATTCCCAATAGGAGGACGCCCTGAAGCTCAGCTCACGTACTCTATCACCACCGGACCGGGGAACAGCCCCTTGGACCAAAGCCTCCTTATCAGGGAGTGCTCATCCCGATCGCTGTCTATGACCTCCTCCCCCAGGGCCGCGATGTACATCCCCTTGAACGCCCTCCTTATCCTCTCCATGTTCTCCAAAAGCCAGATCCTGGTCCTCCTGTACTCCACCAGGTCCCCGATCAGGCTCATCGCGAGTCATCGCTGGAGGGGGAGATAAGCCGTTGCGGTGAGATGTAATAACCCAAGATTGCGCCGATGAGAAGCTTTGATTGGGCCTTCAGTAGCTGGCGATGAACTCGCAGAAGTCATGACCGGCCGCCTCGCACCTGCTCTCCTCCATGGCCACCTGCCTGCCGAGCACCTCCTCCAGGGCACCCTTAAGCATGCCCTTCACCAGGAAGCAGGAGGGCCTCTCGGACCTGCCCCTCACGCGGGCCTCTATACTATCCCTCACCACCATCCTCAGGGCCCCTTCTCGAATACCCTCAAGGCTCGCGATCCCGTAGCCCGATGATTTAAATAGAGGAAGTAATACGTGCTTCAGGATCTCGAGGGGATCCCTCAAACCCACGGCCTCCCCTATCTCCAAGTGAACCCTTCCTAATCCCTTCCCCATCTCATAGCCGACCCTGAAGATTATCGCGTTTGCCGGATCCTCCCCCAGGATCCTCGTCAGTTCCTCTATGAGGGATTTAAGCGCGGAATCGACCATTAGCACGATCCTCCTCCCCGCCCTACTCAGGGGGAAGAAGAGGCCGGATATCATGAGACCCCTTATCTCCGACCTCTCCATCTCAACCGCTCCCACCCCGTCTATCGACTCCAGGGACCTCCTAAGATCCTCCAGGACCTCGGGTCCCTTGCACTCCGATATTATGAAGACACATCCCCTGCCCTCGGGAGAGACCTGAGCTATCGTAGTGAAGATGTTAATACCCCTCCTCACGAACTCGCTTGATATTTCGGCCAGCAGCCCCACCCTATCCCTTTTTATCTCCAACCTGGAGCTCAGCAGATCCCTTCCGGGGTACACCACGAGAGTGGGGAGCGAGAATCCCATGCTCACCCCGGGGGTCCGGGGGGATTAATAAAAAAGCCTTCAGTTGAATTGCGAGTCCGTTCCGCTGTCAAGTTGACTTGCTCCCTGCGATGGGCCATGAGGCCTGGAATGGGCCCGCCCGCCCCTCCTCAGGACCAGACCAAGCAGCAGGCCCGTCAGGAAGGCCGCCCCGGAGTAAATGAGTAGCCTCTCAGCCTCCTCCTCCCTCACGGTCTGGGTGACCACGACCGTGGAAGCGGTTCCCGTCCCGGTCTCCGTCCGCTCGGTCAACTCGACGACCTTTGAGCCCGATCGTCTGGAGAGCAGGGATATAACGTGAGCGTGAGCGGATGATAGCTCGTAGTATGCGATGGCATAGAGCAGGTCATCCTCCCTCTCCCTGACGGAGGCCATCTCCGCGTAGCTCAAAGCAAGGACCGGCAGAATTTCCTTTGAGAGCAGCTCGTTTATCGATGAGTAGCAGGTCTCCTTCACCGCCTTCAGGACAGCTCTTGGATCGCTCGTGAACCACTCATGTATGGACACTGTCCCGTAGGCCAGAGCGCTTGCGGAGAGGCCTATGGTCCCGTAGTAGTCCCCTGATGAGAAGGCAGAGCTCGCATCCCTCAGGTCGGAGCTCGCCTCGTTCAGGAAGTCGGAGCTCCCCCCAACCTCCTGAAGCAGGCTTTCGGAGTATGATATGACGCTCTCAGCCTCATAAAGCACGGCCGATGCCACCTCCCTCAGCCTCGCCTCATCCAAGCTGATCCTCTGGCCCTGAACGTTCATGCTCAGCCAGTTCGAGGCGGAGTCCGCCCTCCAGTAGGCGTAGGCCAGCCAGTGTATCCCTCCCCACTCGAGCGAGTCCAGGTAGGATCCCTTTGATATTAGCTCCGCCGCCCTCCTCAAGGCGTTCCTCGCGTCATAGTACCTGGCCTTCGCCGCTATTAGGGCCTCAAGCTCGCTGAAGCTCCCTGGCTTAGTTGAGTTCACCCTGGCCCCCACCTCCCTCACCTTGGAGTCCACCTCGCTCATCATATCATTCACGGAGCTCTCACCCCTCAGGGCGTAGTTCATGAAGGCCCTGGCGTACTCTGCCTGGACCACCGAGTTGAAGGCCATGCTTGCTGCTGTGTAGCAGTTCCCCCTGGCGAGCTCATCGCTGGCCATTGATGAGTAATTCTCAGACTCGCTGAGCAGGCTGCTTATGACGCGCCTGCTCAGGGTCCCGAGCTTATCCAGACCCGAGCGAACCTCGCCCCTTATCTCGCTCGCCCTCCTCAGGTAGCCATCGACCCACCCGCTCAGCACCCTCCTCAGCTCCTCAGGTATCTCCGGCTTGTTGGGAGGGGCCCTCTCCACCTTTAAGCCCAGCATGTACTCCAGGGCCTCCTCCACGTTGCTGACCTCCACCACCCTCACCCCGAGCTTGGAGCCCAGCTCCGTCACGTTCACCTTCCTCCTCTCGACGGTGGTCATTATCAGGGGCCCCACCCTCACCTGCCTGGGAACCGTCTCCTCCACCACCTCCTGGCCGGCCGGCACCAGGAATACCTTGGCACCCGCATCCGCGGCAGCCTGGAGCTTCTGGGGTATGCCCCCAACGGGCCCTATCGTCCCATCCAGGTTTATCATGCCGGTCATTATCACGTCCTGCCTCACCTGCTTTCCCAAGATCGCCGCAACCGTGGCTACTGTCATCGCTGCACCTGCGCTGGGTCCCCCCACTATCGCGCTCCCGGACTCCAGCCTGTAGTAGAAGTTCAGGGACCTGGGGTCGACGTTGAGGAGGTAGCTGGCCACTAGGGCCGCCGTCCTGGCGGCTCCCTGCGTGTCTATCTGCGTCAGGGGCTCGGCCGAGAAGTAGACCAGGCCCTCCCCCTCCTCCACCTCCACGGTGAGGTTTCCGAGCGTACCGGCCAGCGTCCCGTCCGGGGACTGGTAAACGGCCGGAACCCTCACGAAGGCCCTGGTCCTCCCGGCGGCCGAGGGAAGAGAGGGAAGCAGAATAAGGACTATGAGCGATATTGAGATGATCCTGATGACCTTCTCCCTCATGCGATCACCGGATCAGCTGGTGTGGGTCCCTTAATAACGGTTTCACGTCATCCCGTTGAACTTTTTCTGAAGTTTATTAAGAATTTAACTTAAATAAAAAGGTGCGCCTTTTTATCTAGCAGCCTCAGCTGGGCCGGGTCGGTACCATGGCCTGGAAGCCCAAGAGGAAGGCCCCCCTCAAGCTTGAGGATTTCATGGTCAGGAACCCGGTGACTCTGCCCGAGACGGCCACAGTGGACGATGCGGTGAGGCTGATGTGGGAGAACAGGATAGGGAGCGTCCTCGTGGTGGATGGCGAGGGAAGGCTCAAGGGCATAGTCACCCAGAGGGATGTCCTCTACGCAGGCTGCAAGGGGTTGATCGGGAGGGGTGTGAGCATAAGGGAGATAATGAGCGAGAACCCGATAACAGGCAAGCCTGGAGATTCCCTCGAGGAGGCGACGAGGAGGATGAGGGTCAACGACGTCTCCCACCTCCCTGTCGTGGATGACGATGGGAGGCCAGTTGGCATACTCTCGATGAGGGACGTCATAGACATATTCATGCTGCTACTTGGCGCCCTCTTCGGCGGCTGAGTAGACTCTCCCCTTCCACCCCACCTCCGATCGCCCGCGGGCCCTGAGCGAGGCCAGGCCGATCAGCGGGAGAGCCAGCGGGGCCAGCAAAAAAGCCAGGGGGCTGGTCCTGACCTCCACCAGGGATAGGGAGGCGTAGGAGAGGATCGATGCTAGGTAGATGATCGCCATGGCTGGATCCAGGTGACCCAGGAGGGCCATCAGGGGGGAGAGGTACGTGATGATAGCCGTGTAAGTGAGGAGAAGTAGGGCCGCAATTGATGCGTTCCTCCCAACGCAGGCACCGAGGCTTATCCTCTTGATCGCCCCGTAGGCCTCGCTCCAGCTGCCCATCCATCTGCTCTCGGCGACGCCGCCGAGGAAGAAGGAGACCCTCATACCCATCCTCACCGCCAGCCTGGCGAGCTCAGCGTCCTCAACTAGGCTTCGCCTCACCGAGGCGTGGGTCCCGATTGACTCGTAAGATTCCCTCCTCCAGACCATGAAAGCACCCGCGAGCCAGGCCCTTTCATCATCCATCCTCCAGTAGGGTTGGAGGAGCCTTATGAGCGATGTAAGGGCTATCTCAACCGCGCCGCAGGCTATGCTCCCGCAAGCTATCCTAGGAACCTGCGAGACGGCATCGTACTCCTCAGTGAGCGATATCGCACCATCGAGATCCCCCAGGAGCCTCGTGTCGGCATCCAGGAAGACTATAACATCACCGGATGAGTGAAGGTAGCCCTGATAGCATGCCCAGGACTTCCCTGTCCAACCGGGTGGCTTTTGAAGCAGCGTGATGAGCTTGCACCTCCCATCCAGCCTCTCCATCGCCCTGACCTCAGTCAGATCGTTGCTGCAATCGTTCACCACTATGAGCTCATCCGACTCTCCCAGCTTGGATAGAGCTAATTCTAGGCACTCCGTGATTCTTTCCTCCTCGTTCCTGGCAGGTATCACGATCGAGACCCTCCTATTTCCCCTCTCTCCTTCCTTAACCCTGGGAAGCCTGAGGAATCCTATGGATGACCTTATGAGGTTGAGTGAAGCGTAGGCCGATATCAGCAGGAGGCTCAGCTCCACCGCCTTCATCGGAGGGAGCATCGACGCAGCCTGAGCACCTGGAGGATTTATCCTTTTAACCGGGGCGGCCCGTGATCCCAATACAATACCGATTGCACACATAAGATTAATCCTAGCCTTAGCGGGGGAGCCGGATGATCATGTGGGGCAAGGAGGTAAGGCTATCGAGGATCATGAGGGACGGGAAGATCCTCTGCATTCCCATGGATCACGGTGTGACTGATGGTCCCATAAGGGGGCTCACTGACATTAACTGGATAGTGGGAGAGGTGAGCAGGGGCGGGGCGACGTGCGTCGTGCTCCACAAGGGGATGATAAAGTCCCTGAGGGAGCCCAAGGTGCCAGTGATAATGCACATGTCTGCCAGCACCTCCCTGGGACCGGAGCCCAACAGGAAGGTCAGGGTGGCCGATGTGATCGAAGCCGTCAGGCTTGGGGCGGATGCTGTGAGCGTCCACGTGAACGTGGGAGGGGAGAGGAGCGAGCCGGAGATGCTGGAGAAGCTTGGCCTCGTGGCAGCGGAGGCGGATGAGCTTGGAATGCCCTTGCTCGCCATGATGTATGCGAGAGGACCGAACGTTAAGGATAGGTTCGATCCGAGCGTAGTAGCGATGGTGGCCAGGATAGGCGCGGAGCTGGGGGCTGATGTGGTGAAGGTCCCCTACACTGGGGATCCCGACAGCTTCAAGCAGGTCACCAGGAGCGTGTCGATCCCGGTGGTCATAGCCGGCGGTCCCAAGATGGAGAATGAGATGCAGGTGCTCGAGATGGTTGCCGGGGCCATTGAGGGAGGCGCCGCCGGGGTCTCCATAGGCAGGAACGTCTTCCAGCACGAGAAGCCGGCTGCCATGGTCAGGGCCATAGCGGCCATACTCTTCGAGAGGATGAGCCCTGAGGAGGCAGCGGTGTACCTCAGATGAGGATAGTGGTGAGCCTCCGGGACAGGGGCTCCATCAGGCGGGACATGGAGCGCGCCCTCAGGTCCGGAGCGGATCTCGTTGAGCTCAGGGCGGATCTCATCTGGGAAGAGCCACCCGAGGCCCGGGAGATCGAGGGCTTGGTGCGGGGCCTGGGAGACAGGGTGATAGTGACCTGGAGGAGCAGGGCCCACGGGGGGATGGGAGGGCCCCAGAGTAGGGAGTGGCTGGAGGAGGTTTCCAAGATATGCGGCTACGTTGACGTGGAGTACGAGAACTCAGATGTGAGCATAGGTAACGCTATCTTCTCCTGGCACGATCCCGGGGGCACTCCCCGTGAGGAGGACCTCCTGGTGGTGGCCAGGAGGTTGCTCTCTCTTGGAGGGATAGCGAAGGTCGTGACGCTGGCGAGGGACGAGCTGGAGGCCTACAGGGTCCTCTCCCTCTACAGGAAGTTGGATCACGGGGGCAGGCTCGTGGCCTTCAGCATGGGCTCCAGGGGAGCCTTCAGCAGGAGGCTCTCGGCCGCCCTGGGCTCCCCTCTGATCTACTCCCACATGGGATCCCCCACGGCCGAGGGGCAGCTGAGCCTTGAGGAGGCATTGCTCCTCAGGAGATTACTCTGCTGAGGAGATAGGGATTTCCCCTTATCCTCTCGTAAGTCTTGGCGGGGTTCACCCTCCTCAGCCTCCTCAGCGCCTTTATTAGGGCCTCATCCACGACCTGGGACCTGGAGAGCACCCTCTCAAGCGCGATATCGAAGTCCTCGGGCGAGTATGTGGCGAGCCAGGCCCAGCTCATCAGGTAGCTGTACCTCCCGAGTCCCTCTAGGAGGGAGGGGTCCCAGAGGGCTATCACGGGATAGACCCACCTGCAGAGGAGGTCCCTGCCCCCGCAATCCTCCACCTTTCTTGCGATGCCTTTGGCCTCCTCGGGGAAGGTCATGGCGAGTCTGCTCAGGCAGAGGGCCAGAACCTCCCTTCCCTCCTCCTGGACCTCGCACCAGCACTCCAGGCGGCTCAGGTCCTCCGGGGTCATAATCCTCCCCATCCTGTCCCCGAGAATAACTAGGTAATGCCTGGGTACCCTGAACCCGGTGGGGGTGCGGCATTCTGATGCCAACCTCCTGATATCCTCCGAAAATTCCCAGCACCCTGATCTCAGGGATTTAAGGAGTTTGGGGGCCAGCTCCTCCGGATCAGGACACTTCATCCCTCTTCCTCCTCTCCATCTCCCTCCTGATTGCCTTGGCCTCCCTGAGTATGTTCTCCACCTGCCAGGAGTCGAAGAGGGGATGCTCCAGGAGAAGTAGCATCCTCTCCAGGGAGGATTCTAGGTAGTCCAGTGATCCCGAGAGCCTACCATCCGTCAGGGAGATGTCCGTGCTCGGTGGATACTCCTGGATCATTTTGCCTAGGGTCTCGGCGTCGACGATGGAGCCCACTCCCCTCACCTCCCCCCTCCTGAGGCCCCGCGCGTCGTAGCCATAGAGGTAGATCTCGCCCTCCTGCGTCCTCCTTCCCAGGAGAAGGAAGGAGAGGTAAACGGTGTTCGCCCCTAGGGAGTTTGCTGCGTCATCCAGGCACCTCAGGTCCTCTAGGGAGAGGAAGCCTATGGCGAAGATCACCCTCATCCTCCCTCCCCTCCTCTCCAGATCATAAGCGATCCTGCGTAGCGATTCCGGGCTCAGGTCGGGCGGCGATGATATGAGCACGACATCACCAGGCCTGTTAGCATCAAGAGCCCTGGGATAGGGCAGGTTTAGGGCCTCAGCGAGCCTTCCGTGTATCAGGAGCCTCCCGAACCTCTCGAGGGAGAACTGGTTTATCACGGCCCTCACCGCATCTGAGTTGCTAGAGAGCAGGCTCAAGACAGGATCCCCGCATATGTGGGGGAAGCAGGCATATCTCACCAGCGCGGGAGTCTCCAGGAGGTAGACGTTGCTCCAGTCGAGCTTCAGCCTCAGGAGCCTGTTTACTCTGTTGTCCAGGGCCTCGACCCGCACCTGGCACGTCTCGGCCAGCTCTATGCCGAATTCCTCAGCCAGCTCCCTTATGAGGGCCCAATCCACTCTATACCCCGTCCTAGGAGCCAAACCTCCTCTTCCTCCTCTGATAGTCCCTCAAGGCCCTCAGGAGGTCTATCTTCCTCATCTCCGGCAGGTAGACCTCGCAGAAGTAGAGCTCGGAGTAGGCGGACTGCCAGAGGAGGAAGTTGCTCAGCCTCTCCTCCCCCGACGTCCTTATTATCAGGTCGGGATCAGGAAGATCGGGAGCATATAAGTGCTTTCTTATCACCTCATCGTCCACCTCCTCCGGCTCAAGCGAACCATCCCTGACCTTCCTCGCTATCTCCCTGACAGCATCCACTATCTCTGCCCTCCCCCCGTAAGCTAAAGCTAGATTGAGGGTCTTCCCACCGAAGCCCGAGGTCAGGGCTTCCAGCTCCTCCACCATTTCCCTCAGGGACTCGGGAAGCATCTCCCTCCTGCCGATGACCCTGAAGGATACCCCGTTCTCCCTCAGGAAGTCCAGCTTTTCCCTGAGCTCCATCATCTTCTCCTCAAGGACCTTGAACACGGCCTCCACCTGCTCCTTGGGTCTATTGAAGTTCTCCGTCGAGAAGGTGTAGAGGGTGACGTGCTCCACCCCGAGCTCGAGGAGCCACCTCAGCAGCTCCTCGGTCTTCGCCGCCCCTGCCCTGTAACCATCCACCCAGCTCAGGCCTCTCCTGAGGGCAAACCTCCTGTTCCCATCCAGTATTAGCGCGACGTGCCTGGGGATGGGCCCCTCCCTCACCACGGATTCGAGGTAGCTCCTGTAGATCGGCATCCCCAGGAGGCTGGACAGCCTGTAGATCATACTGAGAAGTCCCACTTGAGCCCACCCCAGTCGGTCCATCGCCCGAGCCTGCTTGGAGAAACCTTAAAAAAACTTGAAGTCGGCCCTGGTGCATCAAGGTCGCCCGAATCCAGGGGCATGTTGGATCATCCAACATATTTAGGCCGAGTCCCTCGAGGTCCCCGGAACACCATTTTTCGTAAATGAAATTCATTAATCAGAGATTCTTTAGAAATATTATTCATCTTATTATGGATTTTTAATGAAATTTTTACAACATAATCGATTCCCCACGCATCCGCCTCACGATCACCTGCCCACCATACCCGGACCAGGGAAGCATTATATCCTCTGCCCCCGAGGTTAACAGGGAAGTCGGATGGATGAGCTGGACAGGAAGATCCTGAGCATCTTGGTGAAGAATGCTAGAACTCCTTTCACGGATATAGCGAACCAGCTGGGGGTGAGCGAGGCGACCGTGAGGAAGAGGGTTGACAGGCTCATCAAAATGGGTGTGATAAGGAGGTTCACCGTGGAGCTCGGAGACACGGCGATGCGGGCCATCGTCCTGATAAAGGTGAAGCCGGGTCACAGCATACCCAATGTGGCCAGGGATATCTCGTCCATAGAGGATGTCGTGAGGGCATACGAGGTGACGGGCGATTATGACGTAGTGGCTGAGATCTCCAGCTCAGATACATCCTCCCTGAACAAGACGATAGAGAGGATAAGGAGCAATGATGGTGTTGGAGGCACTCTTAGCATGATAGTCCTGGCCATCTGGTGATTTAGGAGTTCAGCTCCAGGAGAGGGTCCCTGAGCTCCCAGAAAATTTTAAAATATTCAGCGGGTGAGCCCGGGCCGAATGGTGTCGATTGAGGAGCTCCAGCTCATCAACTTCAAGTCATTCAGGAGAGCAACCATAGTGATCCCGAGAGGGCTGATAGCCATAACCGGGCCCAATGGATCCGGGAAGAGCAACATAATCGATGCCATCGCATTTCTCATGGGATGGAGGGCGAGGAGGCTGAGGGCCAGCAAGCTGGAGCACCTGGTGAGGAGGGGAGCCCCCTGGGCTCAGGTTAGCCTCACGGTCAACTCCGGCGAGAGGCTTAGGATATCGAGGAGGATAAGGCCCAATGGGACCAGCTCTTACAGGGTCAATGGGAGGGCCCTCCCCGCGAGCAGGGTAAGCGAAATCCTGAGGTCCCTCGGCCTGGTGGCAGAGAGGTACACATTCGTGACCCAGGGGGACATAACCTCGATAATAGAGATGAGCCCGCAGGAGAGGTACAGGATACTGGAGGAGATAAGCGGGGTCTCCGAGTACGATGAGAGGAGGAAGAAGGCCCTTGAGGAGCTTTCTGAGGTTGATCAGCTGCTCAGGGAGATATCGGCCGTCCTGAGGGAGAGGGAGAGGGAGCTCAGGAGGGTGGAGGAGGAGCTCAGGGCCCTGGAGGAGAGGAGATCCATTGAGGAGAGGTTGAGGAGGATCAGGAAGCAGCTGATGCTCAGCGAGCTGAGGTCCCTTGAGGAGAGGTTGAGGGGATTGGAGGAGCCGAAGGAGGATCCCATGGTTGATGTGGATTCGCTGAGGGAGGAGCTGGAGAGGAGGGAGGGGAAGCTCAGGGAGCTGGAGGCCAGGGTCAGGGAATCCCCCCTGAGGAGGAGGGGGCAGCTCATTTCGGAGCTCGAATCGCTGAGGAGGCAGAGGGACGCCCTGAGGAGGGCCCTGGAGGCTAAGGAAGAGACCCTGAGCTCTCTGACGAGAGGAAGGGACGTTCCTCGGTTCGTAAGGGAGGACCCCTCCTTCCTAGGGACAGTCTCCGATCTTATAAGACCGCTGGAGGGCTACGAGCTCCCTTTCCTCGCTGCTGGCTCCGGGAGGCTGAGCGACATAGTCGTCAGGGATCTCGAGGGAGCCAAGAGGATAGCCAGGGGGCTGAGGGGGGTCGAGGGGAGGTTCAGGATAATCCCGATGGATGTCCTACAGGTCAGGGAGCATCATGAGGTGATCGGAAGGGCCCTCTACAACTTCCTGGTGTTCGATCCGGAGTATGAGGCCCTGGCCAGGCACATATTCGGGGCCTCGCTCTTGGAGGACCTTGAGGAGGTGAGGAGGGAGCTGATAGGCAGGGCGAGGTTCGTCACGATGAGGGGGGAGGTTGTGGAGAGGGAGGGAAGCATAGTTGCAGGATCACCGGAGAGATCCCTGGGGAACGTTGGGAGGTTGATCGAGGAGATAAGGGATTTGAGGGACGAGATCCGGGAGATAGATGAGGAGATATCGTTGAAGGAGAGGGAGCTCTCCGAGATACCTGAGAGGGATCCCCTCATCGAGGAGCTGGATGAGGTGAGGAGGGCCGTTCAGGAGCTGAGGAGGAGGTACCAGGAAGCACTGGCCAGGAGGGAGGACATCATAAGGCAGATCAGGAGGATTATGGAGGAGAGGAGCGATATAATGGCCAAGATAAAGATCCTGAAGGGAGGGCTGGAGGAGCTAAGTGATGTCGATCCTCTAGATGTTCCGGATCCGGGGAGGGAGCTCCTCATACTGGAGACCAGGCTCAGATCCATCGGGCAGGTCAATCCGAGGGCGCCCGAGGAGTATGAGAGGAGGAAGGGCGAGTACGAGGAGATGAAGGGGAAGTACGATTCCTTCCTCTCCAGGAGGAGGGAGATAGAGGAGCTTATCTCCAGGATAGATGCCGAAAGGGAGAATGTGCTGAGGAACACCCTCACTGGGCTCTCGAATGCCTTCGATGAGTGGATCCGCGTGCTGTTCGGAGGGGGGAGGGGCCTGCTCTCCCTATCGGACAGGGGTCTGGAGATGAGGGTCAGCCTCCCGGGGAAGGGAGATGTGGGCATTGACTCCCTCTCCGGAGGGGAGAAGTCCCTATGCGCCCTGGCATTCATACTAGCATCCCAGAAGGTCAAGCCCTCGCCCCTCTACCTCTTCGATGAGGCTGATGCCATGCTCGATGGCCTCAACTGCAAGAGGTACGCTAGGGCCCTGAAGGAGCTCGCCAAGGGCTCCGTGGTCATGATGGTGTCCCTCAAGAGGGAGACCCTGGAGGAGGCGGACTACATAATAGGGGTGACCATGAGGGAGGGGGAGTCGAAGATAATAGCAGTTGAGAGGGGATCCCTTGAGGGCTGAGGAGGTATGGGAGGAGTTCCTGAGGACAGGGGACATAGCAAGAGCCGGGCAGATGATACTGGAGCTCGTAAGGCGCCTGAAGCTCGAGATAATATCGTTCATCAGGGGAAGGGGGAAGGGGAGGGAGAGGCCCAGGAGGAAGAGGGAGGTGAGGCTCCTGGAAGCGGAGCTCATCGAGCTGCCTGGCATCAGGTCTCCGTTCAGGTATCCTACCGTTGAGGAGCTGCTGGAAGCCATCGGATGGGCCCGGAGGAAGGCCGAGGGAAGGAGGGAATACCTCAGGATAGCTGAAATATCTGAGTTCGACCTGGAGAGGCATGTCGACATCGTCAGATCCATCATAGAGAGGCTGAGGCGCGAGGGAAAGGCCTACTCGTCCCTCCTCGAGGTATCATCCCTAGCAGGTGGACTCGTGATAACCCTGGTGGCCCTCCTCTTCCTGGAGAAGGATGGAGAGGTCCTCCTAGTCCAGGAGAGGCCCTTTGGGGAGATAAGGGTGATCCTTAATGCGGATGGAATCTTGGGAGAGAGCTAAGAGGCTGTTCGAGGCGCTCCTCTTCATCTCGGGTAGGGCCGTCGATGAGAGGACGGTGGAGAGGGTGTGCGGCCTGAGGGGGCCGGCCATAGAGAGGGCCGCCCGGGAGATAAATGAGGAGCTGAGCCATCATCCCTTCAAGGTGGAGAGGTCCGATGAGGGATGGCAGATGGTCCTTAAGGAGGATTACGGAGCCGAGATACCCCCCTCCCTTGGCAGGAGGCTCCTTTCGAGGGGGGAGCTCAGAACGCTCGCCCTCATAGCCGCCAACGAGCCGGTCAGATTGAGCGATCTGGTGGCCGTCAGGGGGAGCTCGGCCAGGAGGCACCTGAGGAAGCTCACCTCCCTGGGGCTGGTCAGCGCCACCAGGGAGGGGAGGGGGAAGGTCCTGAGGACCACCGCCAAGTTCAAGTCCCTGTTCCGTTTGACGATCGGGGGTGAGTCGCATGGTGCTGGAGACGGAGGTAGCGGGCATCAAGCTTAGGAACCCGCTCATACTGGCCTCTGGAATACTGGGCAACACCCCAGCCCTACTGAAGAGGGTTGAGGAGGCCGGGGCGGGTGCGGTGACAACCAAAACAATACTCCCGAGGCCCACCAGGGGTTTCAGCAATCCTGTGGTCGTGGAACTTCCCTTCGGGATCATAAATGCCATGGGGCTACCTAATCCCGGGATAGATTACTTCGAGAGGGAGCTCAGGGAGGCTAGGGGGGAGATAGGCATACCGGTGATAGGCAGCGCCGGGGGAGGCAGCCCGGAGGAGGTGGCTCACGTGGCCGGCAGACTGCAGGATGCGGGAGCTGATGCCGTTGAGATAAACGCCTCATGTCCCCACGTTAGGGGGCATGGTTTTGAGCTGGGAAGCACACCTGAGATGCTCTACGATCTCGTGAAGGAGGTCAGGAGGAGCGTGAAGGTTCCACTCATAGTCAAGCTCTCCCCAATGACGCACGACATCAGGGGACTGGGGAGGGCCGCGCTGGAGGCCGGCGCCGATGCGCTGAATGCCGTGAACACGATAAGGGCCATGTACATAGATGTGGAGGCGATGAGACCCGTGCTCTCCAACAGGTTCGGGGGCCTGAGCGGCCCAGCCATAAGGCCAATAGCCGTTAGATGCGTTTACGAGCTGGCAGACCTCTGCGATGTGATAGGCACGGGGGGAGTCGAAAGCTGGAGGGACGCGGCTGAGATGATACTGGCCGGGGCCAAGGCTGTTGGGATAGGGACGGCCGTGAGCAGAAGGGGGT
>MAIU01000022.1 GCA_003344655.1 Candidatus Korarchaeota archaeon NZ13-K | reverse complement strand
CCTCAGGGTGACGAATGGTGAGGAGCTGTTCGTCCAGAGCGGGGGAACATTGTACGCGATCTCGAGAGACGGAGCCGTTAAGGTGGCGGATTGCGAGGGATGCACTTTCATCCCTCACTCTAGGGAGAGGTACGCCCTGCTGACGAGGGACGGGCTCCTGCTCAGGTTCGATGGGGAGGAGAGGAGGCTGAACCTGAGGCCCCAGGTCGCCAAGTGGTCTGAGGACGGGAGCTACCTTGTTGCCCTCTCCGGCAGCACTGTATCCCTCATCTCCAAGCAGGGGCTCCTCTGGAGCGTCAGCTTGAACACGCAGGTCTTCGATGTGGACCTCTCGGATAGCGTGGTTGTCGTCACGACGAAGAACTGCGAGATCTATGCCTACAGCATCAGGGGAGGAATGGCGTGGACCAACAGGCTTTGCAGCTGCTGCATACCCCTCAAGCTCGCCTCATCCAGGGAGCTGGTGGCGGTCGTGCTTCAGGGGAAGGAGATAGCTCTGCTGGATCCGGCCAGCGGGAGGGTGTTGCAGAGGCTCAACGTCTCAGCTTACTCCGCTCAAATGGGATCCGGCCTCCTGGCGGCCGTTGATTCCCAGGGAGTGGTCCACATATTCGCTGACTCAGGCGGGCTCAGGGTTGAGGGGAAGAGCCTCGGGGCGCTCCTCCTCTGGGACCTCCCCGAATGGCTCAGGGGGGAGCTGAGCTACGAGGCCGGCGATGAGGTGGGGAATGTGAGGATCTCCCGGGAGTCCTTCATCCCCCTCATGTCCCAGGGCAATCTGACCCTGGTGCTGAGGGATCGGAGCGGAGTGGAGGTCAGGAGGGATGTTTTCGTGAAGCCCCTCGAGGTTAAGCTGACACCGGATGGTCACGTCGAGGTCAGGGGTGATGGAGCTCTCTCGATCCGCTCCCAGGGGAGGATTCACGAGGGGACGAATGCGATCGTTGACACGGGCTTCCTCCCGGAATACACTGTGGAAATATTGAACTATGGAGTACCAGTAGGTAAATATTCCTGCTATAACTCCAGGTTCACGCTCGTGGCTGCCGCGATATCGGCAGCGCTCCTCCTCGCTGCGGTCAAGTTACTCTCGGGAGGGAGGCGAGCGACCCATGGAGCTGGGGATAAGGGGTAGGCTTGCGGTGGTGACGGGCGCTAGCTCCGGGATGGGGAGGGCCGCGGTGAGGTCCCTCCTCAATGAGGGGGCTAGGGTACTGATGGCCTCCAGGAACGAGGAGAGGCTGAGGAGCGCCGCGGAGGACCTCTCGAGGTGGGGGGAGGTCCACTTCCAAGCTGCCGACGTCACGAGGGCAGGGGATATAGAGGCCCTCTACGAGAGGGCTGAGGAGCTCGGAGGGGCGGATATACTCGTCGTGAGCTACGGAGGGCCTAGGATAGCGAGATTCAGTGAGCTAGAGGATGCGGACTGGTACGATGCCTTCGAGCTGCTCGTCATGAGCGTCGTCAGGCTGTCCAAACTCTTCGGATACGGGATGAAGGGGAGAGGATGGGGAAGGATTGTGATCGTGACCTCCACTGCGATAAAGGAGGTGAACATGAGCATACCCCTCTCCTCAGTGGTCAGGACATCCCTAGCCGGCCTGATAAAGGTACTCTCGAGGGAGCTCGCGCCGGAGGTGACGGTCAACGGGGTCATGCCGGGAAGGATAATGACGGAGCGCCAGAGGGAGCTCCTCATGATGAGGGCCAGGGAGAGGGGGATCAGCCTGGAGCAGGCTGAGAAGGAGGCATCATCGGAGATACCGGCCAGGAGGTTCGGCAGGCCGGAGGAGGTGGGTGATCTCATAGCCTTCCTCTGCAGCGAGAGGGCCGGCTACCTGACCGGCTCCCTGATACCGGTGGATGGAGGCCTCCTTTCCTGCACGCTGTGAGGTGGTGGGATGCCGGAGTGGATGGGTCTACTCGAGAGGCTATCGGTCGCAGCCGGTCCCCCCGGCTTCGAGGATGAGGTCCGGGATCTCCTGATGAATGAGCTCAAAAATAGTGTAGATCAGCTATTCACGGATCCCTTCGGGAATCTCTACGCGGTGAAGATGGGGAGGAGCGAGAGGAGGCTGATGATGGCCGCCCACATGGATGAGGTTGCCCTCATGGTCAGGTACTTGGAGCCCAACGGATTCATAAGGATCACGGAGCTGGGAGGGCTCAACCCGACCCAGCTCCTATCCCAGAGGGTGATCGTGCACGGGAGGAAAAAGCTCAGGGGAGTCATAGGGACGCTACCCGTCCACATGGGGAAGGAGGAATCCCCCAAGATGGAGGACCTCTACATAGACGTGGGGGCCGTCAGCAGGGAGCGACTGCAGGAACTGGGGGTCAGACCGGGGACCCCCGTGACATTCGACGCCCCCTTCATCATCCAGGAGGACACGGGGGTGGTGATAGGCAAGGCGCTTGACGACAGGCTGGGATGCCTCGTCCTGGCCGAGTCACTGAGGAGGGTGGATGATCCGGAAATGACCATCTACGGGGTGTTCACCTCCCAGGAGGAGAGGGGAATGAAGGGCGCGACCGTCGCCGTGAACAGGATCCAGCCTGACTTGGCCTTCGTCCTCGAGGGGACCATAGCGTCCGATGTACCGGGGGTTCCCGCTCATGAGCGCGTGACGGAGCTCGGCAGGGGGCCCGCCCTTAGGGTGATGGACAGGACGGTGATCGTCCAGAGGTGGCTCCTGGAGGAGATGATAGCTAGGGCTGAGGATCTAGGCATACCATATCAGCTTCAACTCTCCCCGGTGAGCGGAACGGATGCCGCAGCCATAAGCGTGGGCGGGAAGGGGACGCCAGTGGGGATAGTGTCGGTCCCCGCCAGGTACATTCACACCCCCTCCAGCCTCGCCCGGATGGATGATATAGAGAACACGGTGAGGCTGATGATGGATCTAGCCAGATCGCCACCGAGGCCCAGATATTGGGGAGCCTCCGGGACCCCAACTCCTCCCATCTAGGAATTGACCCGGATCGACGACCTCCCCCGGTATCATATTCCGGTCGAGCTCTGGATCCCAAGTCAGATCCGCTGAGCAGCTGGGGAGGACTTCCAGCTGACAGGGCCTTCCCCATCAACGAATCGGGGTGAGAATCATCAAGAAGTCCCTAAGGGTGGGGCTGCTGGGAGAGGGAAGGTCTCCCCAGGATGCAGAGAAGGGGAGGGATTGACCCAATTCCCCGGGAATCATACCATAATAATTTTTTTACCTGATCCCACGGACCATCCTCAGCTCCCTCGGTCCCGTGACACCTCATGCTGATACCGCGGGATGCCATCTCCTCGCCTCATTCCCGTCGCAAAAGAGCGATTCATCCCAAACTGGGGGATCCGATCCACGATCCGCTGCCGCTGACGCACCATCAGGTCGATGGATTCCTCACTCAGTCGCTCAATCAGCTTGAATCGACGGTCAGCCACCGAGCTAGCCTGTCTGAATGCCTGGAGGAGCTGATGGGCCCAGCCGTGTGATCCCAGGGGATCCGCGCGGCGGGGCATCACCACGCTCACCTTCCGATCCCCCTGGAGATGACCGGACCCCGGTGAGCTCCAGGGCATCGTTTTATCTTTCCCACCATAGCAATCGATGATGGACCGGAATCGGATCGCGGCCTGCCCTCTCGTGAATCGATGCGGGAGCGAGCTCGCTCCGGGAGGCCCCGTTGGGGGAGGTGGTGATCGGGGTGGCGGACGCCTCGCAAATCCTGTTCCTCCGGAGGGGATGTACCTCTACCTATCTCAGGGACACCGGTCGGCGCGGAGGGAAGCTCCGGGGAGGGTAGGGGATGACTTCTAGGATCGCATGCCAGAGGGACTGCCCGGACGGCTGCGTCCTGCTGCTGGAGGGAGCGGGCCCTGAGGCCAGGGTGAGGGGGGATCCCTCCCACCCGGTCACGAGGGGCTTCACCTGCATGAGGGCCCTGAGGTTTCCCCGCTACTACGCCAGCGGCAGGAGGGTCCTTTACCCTCATGTGAGGGAAGGCGATGCCTTCAGGCGCGTCAGCTGGGAGGAGGCCCTGGATCTCGTCGCCTCGAGGCTCAGGGAGGTCTTGGATGAGAGGGGACCAGAATCTGTTCTCTTCTTCAATTACGCCGGGAACTCGGGGCTGATCAGCTTCAACTACCCTCTCAGGCTCTGCCACGCTCTCGGCGCCACTAGGCTGGAGTACACAATATGTGATGAGGCCGGGGAGCTGGCCATCGAGCTCCACTATGGCATGAGGTACGGTGCCTTCCCCCAGGACATGGAGGGGGCTAAGCTCTTGGTCATCTGGGGGGCCAACCTGGCCTCATCGAGCGTCCACGCCTATCGCATTGCCTCTGACCTCCGGGCTAGAGGAGCACACATCTGGATCGTGGACCCCCGGAGGACCAAGACAACCCTCCTGGGTAAGCACGTGAGGCCCAGGCCCGGGACGGATGCTGTCCTGGCCGCGGGCATCTCATGGTATATAATAAATGAGCTGGGCGTCGACAGGGACTTCATCGACCGCTACACAAAGGGTTTCGAGGAATACGCAGAGCTGATCTCCAGGTTCAGGCCGGACCTCGTGGAGGAGGTGACTGGAGTTGACAGGGGAACCCTGAGGGAGCTGGCCGAGGACTACGTCACTCTCAGACCCAGCGTCACCTACATTGGCGTGGGGATGCAGAAGACCAGATGGGGTGCCGAGGCCGTCAGGGTGATAGCCCTGATCCCAGCTTTGGTCGGCGTGCACAGGGGCTTCTACTTCTGCAACTCCTGCAGGGACCTCGAAATCGCTTACCTCCAAGGCCGGCACCTCGGTGAGGCCAGGAGGGTCAACATGCTCGACGTCCCGAGGCTCCTGTCGGAGGGCAGGTTCGGCTTCTTCTACATCTACGGGTCCAATCCCGCAGTCACCCTTCCAAGGGCCGATCTCTTCAGGGAGGGTCTTTCGAGGGATGATGTTTTCGCCGTGGTGCACGAGGTCGTCTGGACAGAGACCGCTCAGCTCTCAGATGTAGTGCTTCCGGCCACAGGGATGTTCGAGCATGAGGAGGTCGTGGGCAGCTGGTGGCACCAGTACCTGGCCCACAGCCAGCCCGCTTGGCAGCCGATGGGCGAGAGCAGGCCAAACTGGTGGGTCATCCAGCAGCTCTCCAAGAGGCTCGGGCTCGGGCATGAAGCCCTGTATGAGGATCCGATGGAGGCCATGGACAGGGTGCTCAGGAGGAGCGAGATGACCGGTCATTCCGGACTGGAGGAGCTCCGGAGGAGGGGTTGGGTGGAGCTGAGGTACCCGCCCAAGGATGAGTACCAGACCCCCTCCGGCAGGATAGAGTTCTTCAGCTCTAGGGCCGAGGAGATCGGTCTCTCCCCCCTGCCCAAGATAGGCTGGGATCAGCAGAGGGGATTCATCCTAATAACAAGCTCCGTTCCGGAGCGCACCGCGACTCAGGACCTCCTGCCGGAGGACCTGGCCGAGCTGGACAGGATCCACATCAGTGAGGAGGATGCCAGGCAGATGGGCATCAGAGACGGGGATGTGATATTGATCTCAGGCGAGGGTGAGGCGTTGGCGCAGGTCGAGATAGATCACTCTCTACCTAGAGGTGTGCTTTGGGCTAGAAGAAATGCCAGGTTCATGAGAGGATTCGTTAACGATGTCCTGACCTGGGAGAAGCAGGAGATAGGGGGTGGGAACGCGATGAACAGCTCGATGGTTAAGATAGTGCCTTGGAAGGGAGGGGCCGTTGAGGGAGGATGATTGAGGCTCTTGCAGTCCCGCCTGGACCTCTCGGATTAGCTCCTGAGGATTTCGAAGCTAAAGATGGGATTTTTTTAAGAATGACAAGTCCCGAATCCGAGTGAGGTCCGGCCTGAGGGTGCCATCACTTATAGCTCTTACCATGCTCTCAGCTCTGATGATCCTCATGATGGGATTTGAGCCCCATTCGAGGGTCCCTGAGGATCTCAATAGGTCATCTATGGACCTCGTCAGCGTCAGGAAATCATTGAACGCCTTCGGCTTTGACCTATTCTCCAATCTGAACTGCTGGGATAGAAACACCGTATTCTCCCCCTTCAGCGTCTTCTCAGCTCTGGCCATGGCGTACGAGGGGGCGAGGGGTGCCACCGCCGATGAGATGGCCTCGGTCCTCCACATCCACGGAAAGAGCCCCGCCCGCGGGTACTCATCGATCCTGGAGGGGCTATCGGGCGTGAGGGGCCTGAAGGTCGCCAACGCCTTATGGGTTCAGAGGGGGTTTCCCCTCAGGGAGGAATTCCTGAGGTTGATCTCGGAACAATATTCCGGGAGGGCGGACAGCATCGATTTCGTAGGGGATCCTGAGGGATCGAGGAGGATCATAAATGAATTCATAAGGGAGGGGACGGAAGGGGAGATAGGGGATCTGCTTCCGGAGGGCGCGATAAACGAGCTCACGAGGCTGGTGATAACGAACGCGGTCCACTTCAAGGGAACTTGGAGGTACAGGTTCGACCCCTCCGAGACCTTCTAGGGGGAGTTCAGGACCCCTCAGGGTGGCGTCAGGGCCCAGATGATGAGGCTACTCCCCGAGGTCCCCTTCAACTACTCCGACACCGGGGAGTGCGAGGTTCTCGAGCTTCCCCACGAGGGGAGGACCTCCATGCTGATCTTCCTCCCCAAGGGGAATGGGAGGCCAGATATATCGCTGGAAGAAGCGGAGAGAGCGATGAAAAGCATGAGAGAGGTTAGGTTAGATGAGATAATCATCCCTAAGTTTGAGATAACCTCTGAATACGACCTGAACGGTTTGCTCATGGGAATGGGGAGTAGGAGCGCTTTCTCTCCGGATCGGGCCGACTTCTCCGGGATGTACAGGAGGGAAGAGGCGATCGGGAACCTGTACGTATCGCTCGTGAGGCACAAGGCCCGCATAGCGTTGGATGAGGAGGGGACGGAGGCGGCCGGCGCCACGGGAGTGGTCGTGGGCATAACGGCGGCGAGGGAGAGGAGGACCTTCGTGGCGGATCATCCGTTCGCATTCCTGATAGTGGATAGGGAGACCGGAACGATACTCTTCATGGGGAGCGTCGTGAATCCCGCATCCGGGTGAGGCTCCGGTCCCACTCTCCCCTTAATTTATTCACGGAATCTCCTTAGGATCGTTCTATGCGGTCTCTTCTCCCTTTCCCAACCGATCATCCCGCTCATCTCATGCGTTCGCGCCACGCATCCCCTCAGGATTGGATGGGGCTGGCCGAAGCTCGGAGGCTCTCACCCTTACGAGGTTGCCGTAATACTTGCCGGACTCTCGGGTAAGAAGCTGATGGATCATAGGTTCTCGGAGGTTCTAACCTGGATCAGCTCAGCATTGGAGCTGAAGATGGCGCCCCTCACGAGGATTACATCAGTGAGCTGATCCGGTGGAGGGCCATGGCATGGATGCGTTGCACCTCTCGGTGGCCTCAGGATGGGTGCCAGCGAGATCGCACCCAGCAACGACCTCGACAGGGGGTCTCTGAAAAGGTTCTGAATTTCGAAAAGGGGAGATTCAAGTAGGATCCCGCTGGAGTGCTTAAGTTCGACGGAACGCAGCTCCATTCCCCATAAAGAGCAGGGGAACTCGCAAAATGCGGGCTCCGTGCTCATCCCTCAGCATGCACGCGAGCGATAGCTCGATCCGGTGGGGCATCACCCCTTCGCGCGAGCCGGCCGTTGAGCGCCGGGGGATCAGGCTTATCATGAGCGGCGCAGTGGATCGCTGGGAGTGGAGGTGATGGGCATGAGGCATCCCTACATGACCTACGGCGGGCTGGTGGCCAGCGAGCACTATTTAGCCTCAACATTGGCTTCTGAGGTCCTCAGGGATGGAGGCAACGCAGTGGATGCATCTGTATCGGTTTCTCTCGCGCTCTCAGTCACCCTCCCCCATCTCAGCGGGCTGGGAGGTGACTTCTTCGCCCTGGTGAGGAGAGGGGACGAGGTGAGGTTCATAGACGGCTCCGGTCCCTCCCCCTCCGGGCTGACCAGGGAGGAGCTGCTGAGGAGGGGGTTCGAGGAGATGCCCGCGAGCGGACCGCTCTCGATGACGGTTCCGGGATATGTGGATGCCCTTCATCTTCTCTGGAGGAATTACGGCAGGATGGAATGGAGCGATCTAGTTCTCAGGGCCGCGAGTATTGCGAGAAGGGGTTTTCCAGTTTCTAGGAGCCTATCGAATGCTGTGAAGATTCACAGGAACTTCCTCTCTTCGGATTACGGTTCATCACGCACCTACCTCGGGGTGGGGGAATGGGGCTCGCTCCAGAGGTTCGAGGGCCTGGCCTCAGCACTGGAGAGGATAGCCGAGGATCCCAGGGACTTCTACGAGGGGGAGATAGCCTCCAGGATCGTGAGTTACATCAGGGAAAGGGGCGGGCTTCTCTCCCATGAGGATCTCTCCAGCTACCGAGCTTGTGAGGGTCATCCGATAAAGGCCGACATCTGGGGGTGCAGGGCTTACGAGATGCCCCCTCCTACTCAGGGGATCACGACGCTCCACATGATGATGCTGACCGAGGAGATAGGGGAGCCGAGCTCCCTCAGGAGGGTGGAGAGCCTCATCGAGATCTCCAGGAGGGCTTATGCCCTTAGGGATAGGTACATCACCGATCCGAGGTACATGACCGTGAGTCTGGGGGATCTCATGGACCCGTCCGTCCTCGAGGGGGAGGGGGGAACTGTAAGCTTCGGGGACGGAGACACGACCTTCTTCGCGGTTTTGGACTCAGAGGGCATGATAGTGGCCGGGATTCAGAGCATCTTCACGGCCTTCGGATCCGGACTCACCGAGCCAACTTACCAGGTGACCCTAAACTGCAGGGCCTCCAGCTTCTCCCTGAGGGAGGATCACGTGAATAGGCTGGAGCCAGGGAAGAGGACCCTTCATACATTATCAGCGCTCCTGCTCAACTGCAGCGGTGACTGGTACGTAATAGGGACATCAGGTGGGCACTTCAGACCCCAGATACACTGGTGGATCTCGACGAACCTTCTGAAGTATGGTATGAATTGCCAGGATGCCCTGGACTTTCCTAGGGCATACATCGATCCGTCAAGTGATACTTTGGTGGCCGAGGAGGGGATCGAGGTGGATGATAGCCTTAAGGTGAGGATAAAGCGTGAGAGATATCCTTCCAGGTTAGGAGTGGCGGCCCTGTCCATCCTGAGGAGGGACGGCCTCAGGGTGGGGTGCGTGGACGTGAGGGGCGATGGTGGGTGCTCGGGAACCGTCTTCTAGCCTCATGAGATCATTCAGATGCTCTCACCTCCATCCCCCAACCGGGATGTGGGCGGCCCACCCGGGCCACGAGACCTCTTGCTGGCTGGTGGAGGGGCGGAAGCTGAGCGTTGATGCTTGCCCCCGCGATGAGGTCAGCGGGATGAAAGGCATGAGAGGGCTCAGGGTGAGGACGCGCATGAGCCGGTTGGGAAGCGTATTGGGGGCTGCAGTAGCGCGTCGTTTTTGCCTGCTGGAACCTCACCAAGGCCCTATGGGGTGTTGGGGCGATGCTTCAAGTCCCGCAGGGCCGGCTCTTGATGCCCGTGCCTTTGGGCTCGGCAGGCATTCATGACTCCACCGCCTGAGTTGTGGGCTGGGTGGAAGTCCCAGAGGTGATCCTAAACAACCCTGAAGCATATGAAATTAACCTCTAGGGACAGAAGGTTGAAGAGTTTCTCGATTCCTATCCCGTGAGGAGGAGCATTGCGGCTATGATGACGGTGGACATGGTATCTGTGACGGTCGTCTCGAGGGGTATTATGAAGTTGTCAGGATTGAGCCCTCTCCTGAAGGTCAGGATGGATAGGGAGAAAGCGAAGATCATGACGATGGGGAGGAGGATGAAGTAGACGGACAGCGGTATAAGAAAGGACCTCCAGGAGCCGCCGATGATTAGGGCCATTGCGCTGTAGATCGCGAAGTAAGCGAGGCCTGCCCCTCCTATCTGAACGGCATCTTGGAGCTTGGACCTGAGCTCACCTATGTCCGGCCTCAGGAGGCCGGTGAAGAGGGCCGTTGTGGATGTCGAGCCGAATATCGCGGCGCAGTCCCCTATCGTGTCTATTATGGCCGGATATACTGTCAGCACTCCTGGTGCCTCCTCGATCACCTCCCTCACGGATGATAGGGAGAACCCGGAGATGCTGGAGATCGCTGTCACAGCGACTATCGTCAGGAAGGACTCCCTTAGGGTCCTCCTGAACTCCTCCTCCCTCCTGAACACCAATGCCAGGACCAGGGCTAGCACCACAGTGGAGGAGGCTATCAAGTATATCACCGCGGAGCCGGCCCCGCTGAAGGCCAGGCTCAGTGAGATAACGTATGAGATGGTCGCCCATATGTCAGCTACCGTGGAGGTAATGGGATAGAGGACAGCATCCGGGTCCAAGCCCCTCTTGAAGGACTCGTGACCCACGAGGGATGTCGCTGGGACTATCAGCATCATCGCTATAGTCTGCGAGGATATCGCTGTCGATAGTATGAGGGGGAGCTCGCTTGGGTCGGGGCCCGTGGAGGCGTAAGCCAGTAGCCCCATGATGAGGCTCATCAGGAGGGAGAGGACAGTCATTGAGGCGATTATTGAGTAATAGTAAACAGTGTTCCTCCTGAAACTGGGCTTTATTGTCCCCAGATGGAGGCCCGTGCTTATCCTGGCCGCCTCTATCCCGTTCAGGGCCCCCCTACCGGTCAGGACTATCGGGTAGATGGCTATGCACCAGGGCTCCCTCAGGGTGAGGCTCGAGAAGCTCTCCAGTATTCCTCCGGCTATCAGGCCACCCAGGTCGAAGCTCAGGGAGATCAGTGAGTCTCTGAGTAGCTGGAACCTCTTCCGATCGATGGGAGGGGAGTTGGCATCGTTGCGCATCGGTACCACCTTCCATGACCGGCACCCCCGACCCAGGGGCTTCGGGCTCATTATAACCGTTGCCCGCGGATGGGTAAGGTTATATTGTTAGGCCTCCGGGTGCATGGATGCCGCAGGATGACATGCTCAGGAGGCTGAATTCATCCCTAATGACCAACCTCTTCAGGACCCACGGTTTGGTCGTAAGGAGGGCCAAGGGTGTCTACGTCGAGGACGTGGATGGTAAGAGGTACATGGACTTCATGACGGTCATAACGACGGCCTATCTCGGCCACAACCCGGATTACCTCGTTGAGGCCATAAAGAGCGCGGCCGAGAACATCATAGCCGGGGGCTCCTACGTCTACTACTCAGAGTACCTCCTCAGAGCGGTCGAGAGGCTCCTCTCTCTCTTCCCCAAGGAGCTCAACAGGGTGGCCTTCAAGCCCGGGGGTGGTGAGGCGGTCGAGCTCGCCCTGAAGATCGCAAGGAAGTACACGAAGAGGCAGGAGATACTGGTCACGATGGGATCTTACCACGGCAGGACCACGGGATCCCTGACCTTCCACGGATCAAGGAGGAGGGAGTTCGGACCCCTGCCACCGGGCTTCACTTACGTCCCTTATCCCTACTGCTACAGGTGTCCCGTCAGGGCTCATGACTGCGAGGAGTGCTCTGAATCGCTGCTTCAGCTGATAGAAAACTACCTGAAGTTCTCAGGTAACAGGGATTACGCTGGCATGATAATAGAGCCGATTCAGGGTGTCGGGGGGATAGTCTACCCACCGGACCCCTTCTTCCCGAAGCTCGCATCCCTCCTGAGGGAGAACGGCTCGCTACTGATATTCGACGAGATACAGACGGGGATGGGAAGGACCGGGACGACCTGGAGGTTCGAGGCCCTGGATGTGGTCCCGGACGTCGTCGTGGTGGCCAAGGGAATGACAGGCGGTCTCCCGCTGGCGGCAGTCGTCACCAGGGAGGAGCTGGCCGGTGCCATGGAGCCTGGGGATGAGCACTCAACGTACGCGGCCCCTCCACTGGTCATGGCGGCCGCAGAGGCCACGCTCTCGCACTTCGCGGAGAATAGGGAGAGCATACTCAGGAACGTGAGGGAGACCGGTGAGTACGCGATGAGGCTTCTGGAGGAGCTGAAGGGGAGGAGGAAGCTGATAGGGGATGTCAGGGGTAAGGGTCTGATGATAGGTATAGAGCTGGTCAAGGACAGGGAGACGAAGAGACCGGCCAGGGAGGAGACAGCTCAGCTCTGCTTCGATAAGGCCCTGAGGAGGGGTTTGCTCCTGGCCACCAGCGGCTGGTACGGCAACGTGGTGAGGTTCGCCCCGCCCCTCACGGTGAGCAAGGAGGAGATAGAGAGGGCTGTGGGCATAGTAGATGAGAGCCTGAAGGAGATAGAGGGTTCCTGAGGATCCAAATCCCAGCACATCATTTTTTATTTCCATAGGCCTGAAAAGGTAGCTTCACGCTCCCCCGAGCGTGCGGTGAGTTGGGATGATAAGGAGGGCCCGATTGAGCGATTTCGAGTCTATAGAAGAGATTGGGAGGATGACATGGGGAGGGCGCGATTACCTCCCCAGCGTTTTTCATGAGTGGCTCGAGGATGGGGACTTCTTCGTCCTGGAGGTGGATGGGATCGCTGTGGCCACGGCCAAGCTGACCCTGCTCCCCTGCGGGGTGGGATGGATGGAGGGCCTGAGGGTTCACCCTTCCCACAGGGGGAGGGGGTATGCGAGCAAGCTACACGATTTCCTTATCTCTTACGGTGAGGAGCTACACAGGATTGGAAAGATCAGCAGTCTTATGTACGCAACTGATTCTAGGAACGAGGCCAGCATACATCTGGGCCTCAAGAGCGGGTTCAGGGTGGTTAAGAGGTTCTACCACCTGTTTAGGGAGGCCGGCGGCTATGCCGAGGTCAGGGAGGCGGAGCCCCTGCTCCCTGATCTGGACCTCATCCCGGTGAGCTGGAGGTTCATAAGGAGGTGCGAAGAGTCCCTGGAATGGCTTAGGGGGAGGGTGAGGGCATTCAGGATGAATGAGGGTGGCTTCTTCGTCCCGAGGGAGGCAAACATATTCACCCCATCCGATTACTCGAGGACTGAGGATCTCCTGGAGGGCATGGGATCCGTCGCCGCTGGGCTGGGCAGGAGGCTGGGCATCATGATCCCCGAGGACCTGCCCGATCTGGTGGGCAGGCTGAGGGGGAGGGGCTTCTCCCAGCGGGAGGGTGATGGACCGGATGTCCTGGTCTTCGAGCTCAAGCTTTAGCGTAAGGATGTAACGATGAGCCCCTTTCCTCCGCTCCTCGACATCATGCCACTTTAGGGCCCCATGCGACGAACAGCTCCCGTGTCAAGTCGCTGCGTTCATATCCACGGCCTCGCATGCCTTTCGGCGGATCTGGGAAATCAGGGGCCTTAGTTTCACGCTTCATCATCCTAGAGCCCTTCGGCATCGGCAGTGCTCAGATAGATGGACTCATCCTCACTCCCTCAGCTCTCGCCCTCTTCACGGAGCTCAGCGATCTCCCATCCCCAGCCTCGTGAAGGTCGGCAGCTCCTCGTCATGATGACACCAAAGTAGATAAATCTCAGGGCGAATCAATGTGATGGCTTCAGATAGTCAGGAACATTACTATAAATGCCTCCCGCGTGAAGTTAAACCTGAAGACATTCATTTAAAAAGGATTTCTTTTCACTTAAATAGGTGAGGCGCGTGGAACCGGCCATCATAGTCCACGGTGGAGCTTGGGCGATCCCGGACGAGGAGGTGGAGGCCCACCTCAACGGTGTGAGGAGGGCCGCTGAGCTCGGATGGAGGATCCTGAAGGAGACCGATAATTCCCTTGATGCCGTCGAGAGGGCCGTGATGCTGATGGAGGACGACCCGACTTTCGACGCTGGCGTCGGCTCCTTCCTGAATGAGGAGGGCGGGATCGATCTTGACGCCTCCATAATGGAGGGCTCCGACCTGAGGGCCGGGGCCGTGGCGTCCGTCAACAGGGTGAGGAACCCGGTGAGGCTGGCCAGGCTGATAATGGAGAGGACGGATCACATCCTCTTCGTCGGAGAGGGGGCCCACAGGCTTGCCTCGAGCTTCGGCCTCGAGCTGATAGATCCCAGCGAGCTGGTCGTTGAGAGGGAGAGGAGGAGATGGGAGGAGTTCAGGTCGAAGGGGATCACCCCCAGGAAGGCTTTCGAGAAGGACTCGACGGTCGGGGCCGTGGCAGTTGACTCCAAGGGCAGGTTCGCGGCGGCCCTCTCGACTGGGGGATCGCCTCACAGGAT
>MAIU01000021.1 GCA_003344655.1 Candidatus Korarchaeota archaeon NZ13-K | reverse complement strand
TCTCGCCAGCTTTCTGGCTTCGGTCGGTCTCATGGCGAATAACTCTACCGCTATAATAGGGTCGATGCTGCTCTCCAGCCTGATGAGCGTAATAATTGCTTGCTCGATGAACCTGGCGATCCACACCTCGAGGGACCGGGAGCCCCTGAAGCTCTTCCACAGGGGAATCAGGAACACAATCATCGGCATAGCATTGGTGGTGCTCTCTTCCTCTGCGATAGCTCTGATCGGGAGCTTCTTCATCCCGCTGAGACCGACACCGGAGCTGATTGCAAGGAGCCCCAACCTGACGGACCTGATGATAGCGGTGTGCGCAGGGGCCGTTGACTCCCTCTCGGTGTTCTACAGGGAGGAGATAGGTTCCCTGGTGGGCTCAGCGATAGCAATAGCCCTGGTTCCGCCGGCGGCCGCCGTTGGAATCTCAGCTGTCATGATGGATCCCTCCCTCCTCTCCGGGACTATATTCCTGCTCGCGGCGAACGTGATCGCCCTGATATTGACTGGCTACCTCTCCGCTAGGGTTTACGTAATCATGCCCGTGTTCCGTCGCTTGCTGAAAGGTAAGGGGAATCCGGCGA
Organism: Candidatus Korarchaeota archaeon NZ13-K; assembly: GCA_003344655.1. Lineage (NCBI taxonomy): Archaea > Thermoproteati > Thermoproteota > Candidatus Korarchaeota archaeon NZ13-K. The sequence continues at coordinate 13,718 of MAIU01000021.1, read as the reverse complement.
GGAGTATCTACGAGCTCTCGAAGGCCTGGTTCAGGGCCGTCACTGGCGTGGCCGGGGACGGTTCCCTCAGGGACTCCCTCCCATCCCTGGCCAGGAGGGTCCGCTCAGTCCTGCTGCTCCCACTGATATCCTCCTTCCTCGCCTTCCTCATGACCACGGAACTCGGGAAGCTCCCATCGGAGGTTCATTCAAAGCTCATAGAGATGATCTCGGGAATCTCACTCCTTTCACCGGTGAAGATCCCAAGATGGGCTCCTTTATTGCTGAGCCTTGCTGTAGCAGCCCTCTTCGGGGCCTCGCTGTTCTACGGGGTGAGGGGCTTCGAGGGTCAGGAGGGTCAGCGCGGCAAGGGGAGACTGACTGAGATAATACTCTCCTCCTTCCTCCTCTGGCTCAGCCTGGGATACATCCTCGGGATACACGTGCTCAGCTCGGTAGCGATGATATTCACGCTCTCCCTCGCCTTCTTGCTCTTTATCTCACTCTACAAGCCCCTGCGGAGCTGGAAGACTGTAATGATGCTCCTGATAGTCCTGACCCTCACCGCGCTGCTGATGAACAGCGCCTCGATATTCGGCGAGCTGAGCAGGCAGGGGCTCTACTCAAGCGGGTTCGTGGGGCTGTCGAGGGAGATCATCTCCTCACACTTCGGGGTCCTGCCGGAGGATGTCGCGGTCAGCCTGGAGGGGGACAGAATCAGGGCCGTCGTGAGGGTTGATCTGGTTAAGCTGGAGGAGCTGAGAGGGATCAGCGGGATGGAGGATCTCATAGAGAGTTACTTGAGTGAGATGACAGGCAGAAAGGTGAGTGTGACGGTGGAGCTCGCGCTGAAGCCGCCCTGAGCATGGGCCCAGCGGATCTGCTGAGGCTGGGCCGCTCCGAGCCCGAGCGATCCATCGCATGGGACTCAGCTGCCTGAGAGTAGGTGCTCCACGAGGACCTTCACCCCTATGAGGATCAGCAGGAGGCCCCCGGCCCTCTCCGCTGCCTCACCCAGCATCCTCCCCACCCTAGATCCCAGCCAGTGACCGGTCAGCGTCAGCGCGAAGGTGGATGCTCCCGTGACGAGGGCGGGGAGGGACATGCCGGCTCCCATGAGGGAGATCACCATGCCCGCGGAGAGGGCATCCATGCTGGTGGCCACGGAGAGCAGCAGGAGATTGGATGGGGAGCTCATCCTAAGCTCGCCGTCCCCTCTCATCATCCTGACACCGACCAGGCTCAGCAGGGCGAAAGCCAACCAATGATCCACGATCCCGATTTGAGCGATCAGGGAAGCTCCCAGGATCCATCCGGCGCACAGCATCAGGAACTGGAAGGAGCCGAAGGAGGTGGCGGATGCCAGGGCCTCCCGAACCATGAAACGCTTTTGGCATGCGGAGCTGGAGACTGAGACGGAGAAGCAGTCCATGGCCAGGCTCACGGAGATCAGAAGGATCGCCGGATCCAAGCTCAAGACCTCCCCTCAGGTTTGAGGCTGGAGCTCCGGGGAGCTTGCCCTGCTCAACCCAGCTCGCGTTCCGGTCCCGGGATCAGACATCCATGGTAAACCCGCTCAGGCTGCGCTCAAGGGCATCCCTAAGCCTCATGAGCATGACGTGCTGTCTCGATCCCCTCTCGAGTCTCCCCTCAATAGGCTCGCCTCCCTCGCACAACCCCCTGATGAAGGAGGGCAGTCCCAGCCTCAGACCTGACGAGTAGCCGCCCTCGAGCACCACAACGATCCTCATCCCCTCGGCCTCGCTCAGCTCCCTCAGGAAGCCCCCCATGTAACGGTAGAGCTTGGAGCTGAGGCTCAGGTGACCCATCCCCTCCCCGGAGTGTGCATCGAACCCAGCTGAGACGATCAAAGCCCTGGGCCTGAAATGGGAGATCAGCGGGGGCAGCACCCTCCCGAGGATGAAAGCATACTCCTCATCCCCGGACTCCGGGAGGAGGGGCACGTTGACCTTGGTGCCGGCGGCAGCACCCTCCCCCACCTCCTCGGGCCACCCGGTCCCGGGGTACTCGTGGGCGTCGTGCAGGTCGACGTGCAAGACGTCCGGATCGTACCAGAATATGTCCTGAGTTCCGTTGCCGTGGTGCAGGTCGAAGTCCAGGATCATCACGGGCCTGATTCCCCTCTCCAACAGCGCGGAGGCTGCCAGGGCGGCGTTGTTGAAGAGGCAGAAGCCCAGGGTAGGGCAGCCCATCGCCCTCCCGCTCCTGCCGGCGTGGTGACCAGGTGGCCTAGCCAGCGAGATAGCTAGCCACTCCCCTTCGGCCACGCTCTCGGCGGCTTCGTAGGCGCAGCAGGCGGCCTCCAGGGCCGCCTCAAAGCTGTGCTCGGTGACGTAGGTCTCGACGTCCAGGTAGCCCGGGCCCCGCTCGCACTCCCTCCTCACGTGATCGACGTAGGCCCCCTCGTGGACCTTCGTCAGTATCTCAGCGCCCCTGGGCTCGGGATGCCTCATCCTGAGATCGAAGCCGGACTCCCTCAACCCACTGATCGCTATCTCCATCCTCTCCGGCCTCTCAGGGTGGTAGGAAGGGGGCCTGTGAAGCTGATGCTTGCTCGGAACAATGAGCTCCAGCTCCGGCACGGGATTGCCGGGGGGCTCAGCTTATAAACGCTTCAGCAGTGCGCCCCAGGCTGAACGGACCGGATAAATTGATCCTCTCCGCATCAGCCTATGCTGGGCACACTCGTCAACGCTGCCACTGTTGCCATAGGATCATCCTTGGGTCTCACCCTGGGGAGGAACATCAGCGAGTCCCTCAGGGAGAAGCTGCTCCTCGCAATAGGCATCTTCACAGTTTACCTGGCCTTCAAAATGATGCTGATGACCGAGAGGGGGGTCAGCCTCATCCTGGGGCTCCTCCTGGGCACGATCATAGGCCATCTCCTCGGCCTGGAGAGGAGGCTCGAGGGAGCTGCCTCCAAGCTCAATGAGAGGATGGGAGGGGACTCCAGATTCGTCGATGGAATACTCGTTCCCTTCCTGACGTTCTGCATCGGCCCCATGACTCTGATCGGATCGCTGAGGGACGGAATGGGGGATCCTTCCGTGATACTCGCCAAGTCCGTCATGGACGGCTTCAGCTCCGTGGCCTTCGCCTCCGCTTTTGGAGTGAGCGTCCTTCTCTCAGCGATCCCTCTCCTGATCTTCCAGGGATCCATAGCCCTTCTTGGGGGACTATTGGGAACCTCTCTCCCCAAAGATGCGATCTCCGACATGACGGGTGCGGGAGGGATACTGCTGCTGGCTCTGGCCATCAGGATCCTAGGCATAAGGAGAGTTGAGGTCTCTGATATGCTCCCCAGCCTCTTGGTTGTGCCATTGATCTCCTCTTTGCTTCAAGCTTGATGCTCGAGTTTGTTGAGCTCTCAAGCGCCTTTTTAACTTTCCCGGTCCCGGGTTGCTGGATGAGGAGGCTCCTGAGGTATCTGCTGCTGACGTTCGCGATCACCGCCCTGCTAGATCTGGCGGCGCTCGGCAGCATGAGGTACTACCCCCTCGCGGCCAAGCTCCTCCTATCCCTTAGGATGGCCGCTCCAGCCCTGGGGACGGTCCTCATAAGCCTGGCCTACTTAGGGGAGCTCTCGGAGAGGTTGCTGCACCCATACTTCGCTCACAGGTATCTCATTCACTCTATAGTCCTACCTCCTACGATAATCCTCCTCGGATCCGTGATTACCCTGGCCATCAACAAAAGGATCTCCCTTCCATCCGTCAGCCTCTCCGAACTGAACCTCTCGGGGCTCCCGAGCGATGAGCTCATGAGCATCATGCTGATGGTATCCGGATTCCTCTCGGGGGTCAGCATCAACGCGTTGGCCTCCCTTGTGGAGGAGATCGGATGGCGGGGTTTCATGTTCGAGGAGACCATAAGGTACGGGTTCATCAGATCCTCCCTGATGACGGGCCTCGCGTGGGGGATATGGCGCCTTCCACTTGGCTTCGCCTACAGCAGGGCCTACCCCAAACACCCCGATGCCCTGGGAGCCCTGGCGTTCCTCTCAATGATGCTAGTGATGTCCGTGATGCTCGGCTGGCTCAGGATGAGGAGCAGGAGCCTATATCCAGTTGCCCTGTTCAGTGGAATCTTCTGGTCCCTATCGAACTCCTTCTCCCTGTTCCTGAGAACTGATGATGAGATCCTAGGACTCCCATATGGGATACCAGTGATCTCCTCATTCCTGGTCGTTCTGTTGGCCCTGCTGGCGATTGAGTCGCTTAGGCGATCCACTGGTGTGAAAGAACTTTAATTCAACTTCAACGCATAGCACGCCTCCAAGATTCTGAATAATTCAACTGCTCAGGTCGGGAGATCGCGAGCTCACGCGTGCCCATCCCGCGATCGGAATCACCACGCACTGTACTGTGGAATTATCAATAAAGCCAGCCGTTCCAGGAAGAATATAATATACCTCGGTGTTTTTAAATCTTATTTCTCTTTTATGCGGTGAATCCATGGATCTATTTTCCATATTAACTTCACCAACGGGACTCATGCCCTCTTTTTTGAATGATAATACCATATTAGATCAACTTCTATTCGACTTCTATTATTATTCTTAGAAATTATAACGAATAATTGATTAACTTTTTTCTCATACGTCAATAAACGTAATCAGATAAGTTTAAATCTTTTCACAAGCACGATCAAACGGGGGTCACCCCTATGGAAGTCAGGAAGGTGGTTTACGGTCTGATAACAGTCCTGGTGGGCCTCTTCCTCTGGTTAATCCCCCCTCCCGCGGGAGTTGACGTCAACGGGTGGCACCTCCTGGCAATATTCATCGCGGTCATAGTTGGCCTGATCCTGAGACCCCTGCCCCAAGGGGCCGTCGTCATCATAGGGTTGGCCGTGACGGCGTTGACGGGCGTCCTCAAGATAGGGGATGCCCTATCCGGCTTCGCTGACTCCACAGTCTGGCTCATCTTCACGGCCTACATGTTCGCAAGGGCCTTCCTCAAGACCAGGCTGGGAGAGAGGATCGCTTACCACTTCATAAGGGCCTTGGGAAGGAGAACCCTGTTCCTGGGCTACTCCATCTCACTGACGGACCTCGTCCTGGCTCCAGCCATGCCCAGCAACACCGCGAGAGCCGGAGGAGTTCTCTACCCAATAGTGAGGAGCATATGCCGCGCCTACGATTCCGAACCCGGCCCGACAGCCAGGAAGGTGGGGAAGTTCCTCATCTTCAATGAGTATCACACGACCCTCGTCACGGGCGCCATGTTCCTGACCGGCATGGCTGCCAACCCGCTTCTGGCCCAGCTGGCCTCTCAGACGATAAATGCGACGGTCACCTGGACGAGCTGGCTCATCGGGGCTCTGGTGCCGGGAATAATAACTTTCCTGCTGATCCCTCCCATCATATACCTCCTGACGAGGCCGGAGGTGAGGGTGAGCGAGGAGGCACCCAAGCTCGCTAGGGAGAAGCTGAAGGAGTTGGGTCCAATGACCAGGCAGGAGAGGGCCCTGGCTGTCATATTCCTGATAGTGCTGGCCCTCTGGATACTGGGGGACACGATAAAGCTCAGCGCCACGGTCACAGCCCTGGTGGGCCTCGCCCTGATGCTCATCTTCGGGGTCCTCGGATGGGATGACGTGCTGGGCGAGAAGGGAGGATGGGACGCCCTGATATGGTTCGGCGGTCTGGTCTCCATGGCCACGGGACTGAACAAGCTAGGGGTCATAAAATGGATCGCGGAGTCATCGAAGGGTATAGTAGCGGGTTGGGAGTGGCTGGCCGCCTTCGTCGCCCTGGCCGTGATTTACTATTACGCGCACTACCTGATGGCCAGCATGACCGCTCACGTCGCAGCCTTCTTCCCGGCCTTCGCAGCGGTCATGGTGAGCGTGGGGGCTCCACCCCTCTTCGTTGCCCTCGTCTTGGGCTACCTCACCAACCTCATGGCAGCGACCACTCACTACGGAACGGGACCGGCCCCCATATACTTCGGCTCCGGCTACCTCGATATCAAGGAGTGGTGGGGCTACGGCTTCCTGCTGTCATTGATATACCTTCTCCTCTGGTTCGGAATAGGACTCCCCTACTGGAAGCTCCTCGGCCTCTGGTGAGCGTCAGGATGATCCCCAACAATTCCTTCTTTTTGATAACCTAGAGTTTGCCATTCAAAGGGATTCTTTTGACTAAGAGAGATTCACTATTTCCCTCAGCTCCTCCGCAAGCGTCTCTATCTCCTCCTCTGTGTTGTAGAGATAGAAGCTGGCCCTGACCGTGCCCTGGGGAGCTCCCAGCCTCCTGTGAAGGGGATGGGCGCAGTGCAGACCGGTCCTCACCGCTATGCCCCTCGCGTCCAGCAGGGCCCCGACCATGTGGGGGTCCATCCCCCTCACGTTGAAAGCGACTATTCCACCTCTCCTCAAGGGATCCCCTGGCCCGTAGAGGATCAGACCATCCAGGTCAGACAGAAGCTCGATGGCCCTCCTCGTCAGGACCAGCTCGTGCTCCCTCACTCTCTCCATCCCCACCCTCATCAGGTAGTCAGCTGCCGCGGCGAGCCCCACGGCTCCGGCTATGTTCGGGGTCCCGCCCTCGTGCCTCCAGGGCAGCCCGGCCCATTCCTGGCCCTCCAGCGTGACGTCCTCTATCGTCCCGCCCCCGGGCCTCGCGGGCCTCATCTCCGCCAGGACCTCCCTCCTCCCGTATAGCACCCCGGTGCCCGTGGGGCCCAGCATCTTGTGGCCCGAGAAGGCGAGGAAGTCTATGTCCATCCTCCTGACGTCCACCGGCATGTGCGGGACCATCTGGGCGCCATCCACGAGCACGAGCGCCCCCACCTCCCTGGCCAGCCTGACGAACCTCTCCACGTCCGGGATGAATCCCGTCACGTTGGACATGCCGGAGATGGCAACAAGTCTCGTCCTCTCGTCTATCAGCCTCTCCGCCTCATCCATCCTGGGAACCCCCTCCCCGTCGACGGTCACGTAAGCCACCTCGCATCCCCTGAGCTCCGCCACGAGCCTCCAGGGGAGCATGTTGCTGTGGTGCTCCATCTCGGTCGTCACTATCCTATCGCCCTCCCTCAGGTTCCAGACGGCCCATCCCCAGGCCACCATGTTTATCGCATCCGTCGTGTTCGAGGTGAAGACGATCTCATCCGCTTCCGCGTTTATGAACCTGGCGAGCGTCTCGTGGGCTCTCTCGTAGAGCTCCGATGCCTCCCTGCTCAGGTAGTGTATCCCCCTGTGGACGTTCGCGTTCAACCTCTCGTAGAACTCCCTCTCCGCTTCTATCACCTTCCTGGGCTTCTGCGTGGTGGCGGCGTTATCGAGATATATCAGGGGCCTCCCGTTGACCTCCACGCTCAGGATAGGGAAGTCATCCCTCAGGCTGGCGAGCAAGCTCTCACCTCACTTCCTTATCAGCAGCTCCACGAAGTTCCCCCTGCAGGACACCCTCTCGCATGCCGCACCGTAGGCCCTGGCCAGGGACTCCACGGACTCCAGGCTGAACCTCTCGGTGTCGATCAGCACTTCTATGGCCTCACCATTCCCCATCGAGGAGAGGAGCTTCGTGAGCTTTATCAGGGGCACGTAAGCGCACTTGTACTTCTCCCTCCTCATCTCTATCCTCTCTATCACCCTCAAAGGGATCCCCCTGGCATCATGGCGTCATGATATTTAGCGTTGATTCCCTCCATATTCCCTCCACGATGTCCCTCGCGGTTATGATGCCCTCCACGGCGCCCTCACGTGTCACGGGCAACCTCTTCACCCTCCTCTCGGCCATGAGCCTGGCTGCTTCAAGGAGGGTGGCCTCTGAATCTATCGTTATGAGCTTGAGGGTCGCGTACTTCTCCACGGGATCGCAGTAATCCCCTCCCCCCAGGAGGAACCCCTTGACGGCATCCCTCTCCGTGAATATGCCCGCGGGCGAGCCCTCTTCCTCAACTATCAGGCTCCCGACCCTCTCCCTCCTCATGAGGTCGATGGCCCTCTCGACGCTCTCGCCGAGCCTCACGGTCACGAGCCTCCAGGTGGCGTAGGGCCTCAGGGGGACTGCCCTCCCGGGGGAGCTAGCGTAGGCCCTGACTATGTCGGCGGCCGTGACGACGCCGACGAGCTCCCCTCCCTCCAGGACCACCAGCCTTGCCTTGGCCTTCATCATCGCCGTTGCAGCTTCCAAGTAGCTGTCATCGGGCTTTATCACACCGTACCTCCTCGTCATGATGTCTGAGACGCTCAGCTGCTCCGGTGGGATCTTCTGAGATAACACGTGATTTATGAGGTCCCTCTCAGTCAGGAAGCCAATGACCTTACCTTCCTTGAGAACCACGGGGCTCCAGACGTCCCGACGGGCCATCTCGTCCAGGGCATGGAGCAGGTTCATCTCAGGCTCGACCGTCAGGGGGTTCCCGCTCATGAACTCGGAAGCCCTCAAGCGCTCACCTATCTTTGACCCCAGCGGAGGGATAAAAATCCTTCGGGGGAATTTATTTAACGAAAGGGCCCCGATGGGCTAGGACCTCCTGAGGAATTTCTCCCTGTCCACCACGTACCTCTCGTGCTCCCCCTCCCCGATGACGGTTTCCTCCCTGAGGCACTCCACCCTGAATACGAGCCTCCTGCCTCTCACCTCCCTGAGCTCCGCCCTCACGATCACCTCATCCCCGAGCCAAGCCGGCGCCCTGTGCCTCACGCAGACGCTCGTGCCCACGCTCACGGTGCCGCTGGGCAGCTTGTCCGCCACGATGGACTCCGCCACGCTCTCCATGAGGGCTATCATGGACGGTGTTGAGAGCACCTCCACCCTCCCGCTTCCCACTATGCTGGCCAGCATCTCCTCGGTCACCCTGAACCTCCTCTCGGCCCTCATCCCGACCTGCAGCTCCAGATCAACCACCTCCCTCGCTCTGACGACCCATGATGCAGACCCTCTCGAGCAGTATCGGTGATATGAGCGTGGTCAGGGCGACCATGCCTATTATCTCAGCGTAGGTCTCGCTCCCCAGCACGTTGGTGGTGAGGCCTATCGAAGCCACTATGAGCCCCAGCTCCCCCCTGGGCATCATTCCTATCCCCAGCCCCACCGCCTCCCTGGGACTGAGCGCCAGGAGGGCTGGCAGAGCCGTCCCCGCGAACTTCCCGACCATCGCGAGCGCGGTCAACACGAGGACGAAGCCCACAACCTTTGGATCCGTGAAGACCCTCAGGTTCAGCATCGTCCCGAGGTAGGCGAAGAAGATCGATCCGAATATCTCCTCCAGGTCTGAAACGAGCTCCCTTATCTCCTCCCTCCACCTGGACTCCCCTATTGATATTCCGGCGGCGTAGGCCTCCACCAGGGGGCTGAGCCCTATCGCCCCCACGGCTGAAGCCATACCAAGGCCAAGGGACACGGCAATCGTTTTCATGGCCCCCTGCCCCCCAGCTCACCCAGAGACTCAAGTAGCCTGGGGATCAGCTTGACGGATAGGCCGAGGGTGAGGAGCCATATGATGATGAAGGAAGCGGTCTTATAGGCTATCGTCATGGGATCGAGGCCGCCGCCCGTTATCATGCTGACCACGGCTCCCAGCACGACTATACCAACGATGTCATCCATGACGGCCGAGCTCATGAGCGTGGCTCCCATCCTCGTATCCAGGAGTCCCATGTCGCTGAGCACCCTCTTCGAGATCGCTATGCTAGTGGCGACGAAAGCGGCCCCTGCAACAAGCGCGGTCGCCTCGTCGCTGATGGTCAGGTAGAAGTGGTAGGCCATGACGAACGGTAGGAGACCCCCTCCTACGGCTATCAGCACGGCCACCTTGCCGGCCGCCTTCAGGCTCTCCAGGCCGAGCTCTATGCCCGCTGCCAGGAGCAGGAGTATGGCCCCTATCTCCGCGAAGCCCTCGACGTACTCATTTATCACTATGAGCGGCTCATCGAACACTTTTATTCCTCCTCCTAGGGCGTAAGGGCTGAGTATTATCCCCGCGAAGAGCTCCCCGAGGACGGGGGGAAGCCTCAGTCCCCTGAAAGTCCCGGCCAGCAGCTTGGCGGCTATCACGAGTATGCTCACCGTTATTATCCCCCTGAGCAGAGGCTCCATCTCATCCCCGGGCGGTGGTGAGGCGGTAAATAAAAAAGGGGATCGAAGCCCTCATGCTCAAGCTCATCTCCCCTGACCTGAGGACAGCTGGCGAGGAGCATCCCTTAGCGAGGTTTCTCCTCTATCAGCGGTCGCCTTGCTGCCTGACTCTTCGAACGGCTCTCCAACATCCACCCAAATTTTTATCTTCACCCCCCCGGTGGCCTCAATGAGGGGAGCGTTAGGAATAGTGATGCTCATCATCGTCCTGCTCCCGAGCCCCCTCAGGGAGGGTGGCCTCACGAGGCTCATTGTGGAGACGCCCACATACGACGGATCCGGCCAGGCCGTGCACCCAGATGTGATTCGCATGGAGCGGGGTTTGGGGGGCTACAGCTGCTGGATGGTCTTCACGCCCTACCCTAAATGCGATGCCGGCTACGAGAATCCATCCCTGCTCGCCAGCCCCGATTGCGGGAATTGGCTCGAGCCCGAGGGCCTGAGGAACCCCCTTGTGGCCCCACCCCGTGAGGGTCACTACTCGGATCCGGACATCTTCTTAGCCAAAGGGAAGCTCTGGATTTACTTCAGGTGGTCTCAAGGGCTTGAGGAGAGGATATATGCGATTAGCTCCGATGATGGGATCTCCTGGAGTGAAAAGGTTGAGGTTCTCAGGACTCGCTCCGAGAGCCTGCTCTCCCCGAGCGTCGTGGTCGAGGAGGGATCGCTCAGGATGTGGTACATCGATATAAGGCCCAGTCCTAACGTAATCAAGCTCAGGACCTCGGCATCGCCGGAGGGACCCTACTCGGGACCCACGGTGTGCCACGTGGATGGAGTTCCAGATGACATGGAGCTCTGGCATCTGGACGTCATCAAAGTTCGAGATGGCTATGACGCCTTCATCGTCCTCATAAACAGGGGAAAGGGACTCAGGAAGTCTTTTCTTTACTTCGCAACGAGTGAGGATGGTGTGAACTGGAGGCTCAGCTCCGAGCCCATCTTGAGGCCCTCGATCGATGGGTGGGATGACCTCCTGATCTACCGGAGCACGGCCCTGCTCCTGGAGGAGAGCGAGGGATGGGGGAGGATCCTGCGCAGGTACGCGGTTTGGTACTCGGCCTGCAACAAGGCTGAGGAATGGCATATAGGTTATGCGGAGCTCTCAATATGCATAGGGGATGAGATCCGCCTCTGCGGCCCTTGAGAAGGGGGTGAATGAGGCCCAGACCGGTCATCATTCCGCTGAGCTTAGGCGTGCCCATGCACGGGCTCTTTATAACTTCCTCCGGAATGGTCGGGAGGTGGCGCCCATGGTGGAGTACGTGTTCACCGAGCGGGCTCCGAAGCCCATAGGTCCCTACAGTCAGGCCGTCCTGGCCGGGGACTTCGTCTTCCTGGCCGGGCAGATACCCATAGATCCCGAAACTGGGGAGCTCGTGAGCGGGGGCATAAGGGAGCAGACGAGGAGGGTCCTGGAGAACGTGAAAGCCATCCTCGAGGAGGCAGGGTGCTCCCTCAGGGATGTTGTCAGCGTGACAGCCTTCCTGAGGGACCTATCCCACTTCAACGAGTTCAACGAGGTCTACAGCGAGTATTTCGGCGATTCCAGACCAGCCAGGGCCACGGTGCAGGTCGCCAACCTGCCGAGGAACGCTCTGGTCGAGCTGGTGGTCGTGGCTCACAGGGGGAGGTCATAGCCTCTCCACAATCACGGGCACGCAGATCTCCAGGATCCTCCCATCCCTGTATATCCTCATGCTCACGCACTCCGACTCGTGGAGATCCTCCAATGTGTTCCTCAGGTCGCTAGCCTTCACCATCCTCCTCCCACCGGCCTCCAGAATGACATCACCGGGCTTTATCCCCCTGGCAGCCGCCGGGGACCTGGGCACCACCTGAACCACTATCAGGCCCTCCCTGTGCGGTATCTCGTACATCCTGGCTATGTTCGGATTGAGGGGAGCGACGAAGACCCCTATCCAGACCCTTAGGGGCCTCCCATACCTGTCTATCAGGCCGAGGAATCTCTTGACGGAGTTTATGGGTATGGCGAACCCTATACCTTGGGCGAAGGGTATTATGGCAGTGGCCATCCCGATGGCCTCACCCAGGCAGTTCACTATCGGTCCCCCGCTGTTTCCCGGGTTTATGGCGGCGTCCGTCTGTATCAGGTCATCCAGGTATATGCCGCTCTGCTCATCCACTATCGTCCTCCCTAGGGAGCTAACGACTCCCATGGAGACGGAGGTGCCGGTCATTCCAAGCGGCGAGCCGACGGCGAACACTATCTCGCCCACCCTCACACCATCCGAGTCCCCCAGCCTAGCGGCTGGGAAGCCGGAGGTGTTTATCTCGACGAGAGCGAGGTCCCTCATTGGGTCAGCTGCTAGGAGCCTTCCCCTCTCGCTGGATCCATCGCTGAAGACTATGCTTATCTCCCTGGCCCTCGCGACCACGTGAGCGTTTGTGATCACGAGACCCTCCCTCACTATGAAACCGGAGCCGGCGCCGTGCAGAGTCCTGGGGCCGAAGAACAGTGATATCTCCGGAACCGTTGTGTAGACGGTTACAACACTTCTCGTGACCTCAGAAATTATATCTGCTATCCTATCGCTGATCTCCCTGAAGTCCATCATCAGCCCTGGGAGGCCTATTCGCTATATAACCTCTTGCCCCGGCCGGGCATCCACCAGGTATATCCCGACGGGAAGGTCCCCGTACCTGGCTTCGTACTCGATCAGCTTCGGGAACAGCCTCTCCGCATGCCTCCTGAAGATCTCCCTCTCCCCAGTTATGACGACCATCCTGCGCCTGAGTATTGAGCTGACCGACTCCAGGAAGGCCGAGTAAAGCCTCTCAATGGCACCCCTCCTCCCTATCCTCAGGCCGTAGGGTGGATTCGTGATCACGTAGTCCACCTCGCTTAGGTAATCGCTCACCCTCTCCGCGCGGCCCTGGATCAGCGTGGGGTGAATGCCGACGTATTCGGCTATCCTCCTTGCTCCCTCTAGATGCTTCCTGAACCTCTCCACGCCGTAAAGCTTGAGCTCCACCTCCCTCTCCTCAAGATACGGCAGCTCCTCGAAGAATCTGAGGAATGCGAAGTCCCTCCTGAACTTGCAGACTGGGGTTCCCCTGGCGATCATCCCGGCCTCGAAGAGTATGGTCCCGCTCCCGCAGAATGGGTCCAGCAGACTGCTCTCATGGGTCCAGCCCGAGAGGTAAACCAGGGAGGCGGCTATCGTCGGGTTCAGGGGGGCCGGGTGCTGGTAGACCCTGTACCTGCGCTTGTGGAGCCCCTCATCTCCCGTCATGTCCACCCCGACCAGGAGCTCCTCCCCTATGAGGTCGCACCTCACTATGACGTCGGGGGCATCCAGGTTCACCCTGAGCCTGATCCCCCTGGCCTGCAGGTAGCTGTCTATCACGGCCTGGCCGGCCACCCTGCCGATGTCGACTGATGTGAAGCCATGCTCCCCCACCCTGGTCGGGCGGACGGCGAAGCTCCACTCGGGCCTGATGAAGCCGAAGTCCAGACCCCTGACCGCCCTGTACACATCATCCAGGTCCCGGACCCTGGTAGAGCCGAGGAGGAGCACTATCCTCTCGGCCGTCCTCATCTGGCAGTGGATCAGGGGCACGATCTCGAGATCGGACTCGAAGAAGACCCTGCCCCTCCCCCTCC
>MAIU01000020.1 GCA_003344655.1 Candidatus Korarchaeota archaeon NZ13-K | reverse complement strand
TGCTGAAGGGACGATTAGAAGGGAGCTAGTGGAGAGACTGGCCTATCCAGCGCTCCTCCTCTACGCGCTCGGGGTCCCGGATCCCATAGACTCCCTGGCGAGGGCCCTCTCCCTGAGGAAGGTGGAGAGGGTGGCTCTCTCGAAGCTAGTGAGGCCGCCGGAGGAGTCCATGAGGAACGCCCTTAAGGTGATCCCTCCCCACATGGTGAGGGGGGCCGATCTGGGGATAGACGGCTTCAACGTCGTAATAACAGTTGAGAGGGCCCTGGCCGGTGATCCCGTCTACATATGCTCCGATGGTGTGGTCAGGGATCTCACGCTATCCCGCTCCTCTTACAGGCCCTCCTCATTCTTCGAGAGGGCTGTCTCCACGATAAGGGAGGCCCTGGAGCAGCTGGGGCCCGGTAGGGCGACTTTGTACCTTGACTCCCCAGTCCCAGGCAGCGGAGTCATAGCCGGGAGGATAAGGGAGCTCATGGGGGGCGAGCTCGAGGTCAGGACATCCAAGAGGGTGGACTCGGAGATACTGTCGCACGAGGTGGTAGCGACCAGCGACTCCAGGATAATGGGAGAGGCCAGGGCCGTCTTGGACCTGGCCCGCTTCTCCCTCGAGAGGATAGGCTTGATCCCTAAAAAGTTATTTACGGACAGGGGGATGCTGAGGGGGTTCTTGGATGATAGATCTACCTAGGACCGTCGAGTTCGATGGGAGAAAGGTCATAATGGTCGATCAGAGGAGGCTCCCTGAGGAGCTCACCTTCTTCGAGTGCGAGAGCATAGAATGCGTCTCATTCGCCATAAGGAACATGGTCGTCAGGGGGGCGCCAGCTATAGCGGCTGCGGCTGCCTTCGGCCTGGCCCTCCACTCCACCAGGATAGGGGTGAGCGACCCGGAGGGCTTCGCTAGGGAGATGAGGAGGGCAGCGGAACTGCTCGGGTCCACGAGGCCCACCGCTTACAACATGTTCTGGGCCCTGGAGAGGATGATGCGCGCGATTGAGGGGGCTGGGAGCGTCGAGGAGATGAGGGAGAGGATCCTCAGGGAGGCGAGGGAGATAGCTGAGGAGGACGTGAGGGCCAACATGGCCATAGGGGAGCATGGCAGGGGCCTGATAAGGGATGGATGCAGGATCATGACTATATGCAACGCTGGCTCCCTAGCTACCGTCTGGCTCGGGACGGCAACAGCCCCCCTATACCTAGCGAGGAGCGAGGGGGTGAGATTCGAGGTTTACGTTCTCGAGACGAGGCCCTTGCTTCAGGGGGCCAGGATAACGGCCTTCGAGCTTAGGAGAGCGGGCATCCCCGTCAAGCTGATAGTCGATGGGGCCGCGGGCTACGTGATCTCCGAGCTAGGGGTGGACCTAATAATAACGGGGGCCGACAGGGTGCTCTCTGACGGGACTGTCTTCAACAAGATAGGGACCTACACGCTATCGGTCCTCGCCAAGGAGCACGGGGTCCCCTTCTACGTGGCGGCTCCCACCTCCACAATAGATGCGAGGTCCTCGAGGGAGGATGTTAGGATAGAGATGAGGGATCCTGAGGAGGTCCTAGTTGTTAACGGGAGGAGGATAGCGCCTGAGGGGGTTGAGGTCCTGAACCCGGCGTTCGATGTGACCCCACCCGGCAACCTGACCGGGATAATAACGGAGAGGGGGATCGTTAGGAGGCCCTTCGATGAGGGGATAAGGAGGATCCTCTCAGTCCCTCGCTAAAAAAATCAGAAGCCTGGGGGCCTCACCCTCACTACATCTGGATTTACGAGGTTCGGGGGAACCTCCCCCCTCTTGAAGGCTATGAGGTTCTCCGCCACGATCTCGGCCATCCTCGATCTCGTCTCGTGGCTGGCGCTCGCGGCATGGGGCGCAAGCACCACGTTCTCCAGCTTAAGGAGGGGATCATCCGGCGGTATCGGCTCCTGCTCGAATACGTCCAGGCCGGCTCCGGCTATCCATCCCTCCTTCAGCGCCCTGTAAAGGGCCCTCTGATCCACCACCTTCCCCCTGGATGTGTTCACCAGTATGGCCGTGGGCTTCATCCTCCTCAGCTGCTCCTCCCCTATGAGGTGGTATGTCTCCGGCGTCAGGGGGACGTGGAGTGAGACGAAATCCGACTCCTCCAGTAGCCTCTCCAGGGGGACGTACTCCACCCCTAGCTCCCTCTCCAGGTCCTCCCTCCTTATGGAATCGTAGTAGAGGACCCTCATACCGAACCCCTTGGCCCTCCTGGCCATGGCCGCGCCTATCCTCCCGAGGCCCACTATTCCAAGTGTTCTGCCGTGCACGTCGTGGCCCAGCATCATCATGGGATGCCAGGCGACCCTCCACCTCCCCTCCCTGACGTACCTGTCCGCCTCCACCACGCGCCTAGCTGCAGCCATAAGGAGGGCGAATGCGAAATCCGCTGTGGTCTCCGTGAGCACGCCCGGCGTGTTCGTCACGTATATCCCCCTCCTCGTGGCCTCACCGACGTCTATGTTGTCGTAGCCCACGGCGTACTGGGCGATTATCCTCAGCCTGGGGGCGGCATCGTATACCTCAGCATCTATCGGGTCGGTGAGCAGGGAAACCAGGGCATCAGCTTCCTTCACCCTCTCCAGTATGACGCTCTTGGGCGGAGGAGCCTCATCTCTCCATAGGTCGACCTCGAAGTGCTCCCTTATCCTCGAGAGCCCCCTCTCGGGTATCTCCCTCGTTATGAAGACCCTGGGCTGCATGGTGACCCGCTGATCCCGGAGGCAACACAATTTATTTTTATCCCGACGCCGGGATCCCGGATAGAGGTGATCGGTATTTAGACTGGAACCCGAGAGGGAGGAGGGTAACCTGGAGTACAAGCTGAGGCTTGAGGCGGATTCCGAGGAGAGGGTGGAGAGGCTAGTGACCCAGCTCAACTACAGGCTCAACGAGGGGGGAGGCGAGGCCTTCTACGAGCTCGGCCTGACGGACGATGGGATGCCAGTGGGCCTGACGGATGAGGAGGCATCTGAGTCCCTGAGGGTCATGGAGGAGGTGACCGGAAGGCTGGGAGCCAAGTTCATCATCGTAAGGAAGGAAAGGGCATCAAGAGGTTACGTTTACGAGCTACTGATAAGGAGGAGCCTGGAAGTCCCTCCCATACAGGTGTCAGTGGCCCTCCTCGGGAACGTGGATGCCGGGAAGTCCACCCTGAAGGGTGTCCTGATCTCCGGGACCCTAGATGATGGCGACGGCCTGGCAATGAGCCAGGTCGCCAGGTACCTTCACGAGCTCAAGTACAGGAGGTCCTCATCCGTGAGCCACCACATAATTGGCTTCGACGACTCCGGGAACTCGGTCAACGATGAGCTCAGGCATTATGACGAGGCGGAGATATACCTCAGGTCCTCCAAGGTGATCACTCTGATAGACCTCGCCGGTCACGAGAGGTACCTCAGGACCACCCTCAAGGGGGTCATGGGATCCCTCCCGGACTACGCGGCCCTGGTGGTCGCAGCTAACGCGGGCCCCATAGGGAGCTTCAGGGAGCACCTGGGCATATCAGTCGTCCTGGGAATACCGACCTTCCTAGTGGTGACGAAGGTGGACATAACGCCAGAGGACGTGCTCAGGAGGAACCTAGAGAGTCTGATCAGTGTCCTCAAGCTTCCGGGCGTTAACAAGGTCCCGCTTCTGGTGAGGGACGAGAACGACTGCGCCTTGGCTGCCAGGAACATGCCCCATGGGAGGGTCGCGCCCATATTCCTGATCTCAAACGTCACGGGTGAGGGCCTGCCCCTCCTCAAGAGGTTCATGAACATGCTGCCCCAGAGGGTGAACTGGGCTGAGAGGCAGAACGGTGAGTTCATCTGCTACGTCGATGACAAGTTCAACGTGCCCGGGGTGGGGCTCGTCCTCTCCGGTCTGGTGGAGTCGGGCCTCATATCAGCTGGCCAGAGGGCGCTCCTCGGCCCCTTCGATGACGGCTCCTTCAGGGTGGTCAGGGTGAAGTCCATCCAGGTCAACAGGGTGAGCGTGGAGAGAGCTCTTGCAGGCCAGTTCGCCACATTCGCGATTACTAATGCTGACTACGATGAGGTGAGGAAGGGGATGGTCCTACTAGATATGAACTCCAAGCCTAAGGCCGTGAGGATGTTCAGGGCCCGCATAAGGGTGCTCCACCACCCGACGACGATAAAAGCGGGTTACGAGCCCGTTATACACCTTAAGACCATAAGGCAGCCAGCTAAGCTCATTGAGGCGTCTAAGCCGTACCTCAGGACAGGAGATGTCGCGGAGGCCACCTTCAAGTTCATCCTTAGGCCGGAGTACGTGACCTTGGGAAGTCCTTTCGTCTTCAGAGAGGGGAGGACCAAGGGGATAGGGGAGATAGTGGCAATAGTGGAGTAGATCCCCTTGAGGGTCAGGGTGGCCGGCAGGGTATTCGAGAGGTCCGTGTCCGATTCCATCTTCGATGAGGTGAGGGAGAGGCTCAGGAGGATCTGCAGGTTCGACCCCTCCGGGGCGGTCTGGGTCCTAGATCCGAGGAGGGCCATCTGCGGCGATACAAGCATCCTCTCCGATGTCTTCGGGGTGCCGGAGGAGCTCATAATGGATGAGATCCTGAGATACAGTGAGGAGATTGATGAGAGGCTGAGGAGGATGTTCGAAAGGGGGAAGTTCGCCTTCCTACCTTGCGGCGAGGTCAGGGAGCCTTTCAGGCTCGAGGAGGGGCTGGCGGTCCTGGACCTGAGCGAGATCAAAAGGATGCTCTCCGAGCTCGGTCCCCTTGGGGCCTACGACAGGCTGACAGGCTCGATAAACGGCTACTATCTAGATGAGCTCCTCGAGAGGGTGAAGGGGATGCTCTCTGTCAAGAAGGAGGTGATCCTGAGGGATGGTGGGAGGGGAATGGTCCTGGAGATCCCTTATCAGGATGAAGGCCTGCTCAGGGACCTGGAGAGCATATCCACAGTAAAGTACTACGTGAAGACCCTCAGGGAGGTCAGGGTTCAGGAGATAAGAGTTCTGAGGAGGACCGGCAGGGGGTTCGAGGCCCCCTACTTCGCCCATCACTGGATCGTCAGGATGGCAAGCAGGAACGGGTTCTCCGTGAGGGATGAGATCAGCTGGCCGGAGGAGGAGATCCATCCAGTGAAGTCCTTCTCCCTCTACGACTTTCAGGAGGAGGCCGTCAGGAGGTGGGAGGAGAACGGGAGGTTCGGAACAGTTGTAATGCCGACGGGAGCCGGGAAGACCTATGTGGGGCTCGAGGCAATATTCAGGACCTCCAGGAGCACCCTGGTATGCGTGGTCACCGAGGAGATGGTGGGCCAGTGGGTTCAGCTGATCAGGGAGAGACTTTCCGTTAATCCCGGGGTCTTCTCCGGGAGGAGGAAGGAGCTGAGACCAGTTACAGTTGGAATATACAACTCGGTGGCCAAGCACATAGACTCTCTTTTCGATAGATTCTCGCTTGTTGTATTCGATGAGGTGCACCACGTGCCCGCCTCCACTTTCAAGGAGGTGGCCTTCAGGTCGAAGGCGAGGTACAGGCTGGGGCTCTCAGCGACGCCCGAGAGGGCGGACGGGAACGATCACCTTATATTCCTGACTGCTGGCGACATAGTGTACAAGATAAGCTTTCAGGAGCTACTTTCCAGGGGTTTCCTCGCCCCGGTGAGGCATCACCTCGTCTACGTCGATCTGAGTGAGGAGGAGAGAAGGAGGATGGAGAGGGAGCTCAGGTTCGCCAGGGATGAGGAGGAGAGGAGGATGATCGAGAAGAGGTACGCCCTGAAGGCAGCTGGTAAGATAGGGGAGGTCCTGAGGATAATGGAGGAGGTCAGGGATAGGAAGGTGTTGATATTCACGGAGTACATAGACCAGGCCGAGGAGGTCTACAAGGAGCTGAGGAGGAGGGGGTACAGGGTTGAGCTCATGATAGGGAAGACCTCAAACAGGGCGGAGATATTCGAGAGGTTCAGGAGGGGGGAGATCAACGTGATAGTGACAACCAGGGTCCTGGATGAGGGGATAGATGTTCCTGATGCGGATGTTGCAATCATAGTTAGCGGATCAGGCTCCAGGAGGCAGATGGCCCAGAGGGTCGGCAGGGTCGTCAGGGGGGCCCCGGGGAAGGTGGCGGATGTTTACGAGATAGTGACAAGGGGGACAATCGAGGAGAGGCTCTCCAGGGGCAGGAGGAGGGGCCTGGCCCTCCTGAGGGAACGCTTATATAAAAGTTAGGTTAATCTAACTTTGGTGGTGAGTTGGGTCAGCCCGTCCCCCTTTCCAGCCTGAGGCCCAGGGAGAGAGGAAGGGTGGTCTCGATAGCCGGCGGCTGGGGAGCTGCCAGGAGGCTCATGGAGATGGGGATTTTGCCCGGGGAGGTGGTGGAGGTGCTCTCCAACTCCTTCGGTCCCATTGTGATAAGGGTGAAAGGCGTCACGTTCGCCCTGGGCAGGGGGCTGGCCTCTAGGGTCCTAGTAGAGGTGGTGGATTGAGGGAACTTCTGATAGGATTGGCCGGATCCCCGAACGTTGGGAAGAGCACGCTCTTCAACAGGATGACGGGGGGAAACGTCCACGTCGCCAACTGGGCTGG
This sequence comes from Candidatus Korarchaeota archaeon NZ13-K, assembly GCA_003344655.1. Lineage (NCBI taxonomy): Archaea > Thermoproteati > Thermoproteota > Candidatus Korarchaeota archaeon NZ13-K. Next base: position 8,173 of record MAIU01000020.1, on the reverse strand, counting down.
GGTGACGCTCCAGAGGTTCGAGGGCGTCCTCACCCACGGGGGGGTGAGGCTGAGGATAGTCGACCTGCCCGGGATCTACAGCCTGTCAGCCAGGGATCCGGGGGAGAGGATAGCGAGGGATTTCATCATCAGGGAGAGGCCAGATGCCCTCATACTCGTGGTGGATGCCACATCCCTCGAGAAATCCCTGTATCTGGCGGTGAGCGCATTGGAGCTCTACGGCAGGGTGGTGATCGCCCTGAACATGATGGACGCCGCTGAGAAGAGGGGGATACACGTAAACGCTGAGGGATTGGAGGGGAGGCTTGGGGTCCCCGTGGTCCCTATATCGGCCCTCAAGGGGATCGGGATAGGGAAGCTGCTGAGGGCCGTCATGGAAGTGGCCGAGGGGAGGTCTGGGAGGAAGGAGCCCCTCCGTGTGGACTACGATGGGCTCGAGAGGTTCATAGCGAGGCTGGAGAGGGTGCTCAGGGAGGGGGGGCTCGAGGGATACCCGACCAGGTGGGCCGCGGTCAGGCTGCTGGAGGGGGACGATGCGCTCCTCGAGGAGATCTCTAGGGAGAATCCTGGAGTGGCTGATGAGGCGCTGAGGCTGAGGGAGGAAGCCAGAAGGGAGCTGGCGGCTGATCCGGAGAGCCTGACGATATCCTCAAGGTACGAGTTGATAGAGGAGCTGCTTAGGGAGAACGTCAGGAGGGTTGGCCTCTCAAGCCCCTCCCTGGAGGAGGCCCTCGACTCCCTGTTGCTGCACCCCATGGCTGGGCCCCTGGCATCGATCTCGCTCATAATGGCAACCTTCCTCATGATATTCACCCTTAACACGGGATTCCCGGCTAATATCATCATGAGGGCCATGGGATTGGGGGATCTAGCGGATCTGATGGAGAGCTACAGCTTGACAGGTCTCCTGGGATCCCTCTTCGATACCCTCTCCTCCCTATTAGCATCCACGCTCCGCTCGCTGGGCCTGGACGACTTCTCCGTCGGGCTCATATCCGAGGGAATCCTGGGCAGCCTTGGGACCCTTCTGTCATTCATACCGCTCCTCCTGATAACCTACATGATCCTTGGGGCCCTTCAGGACAGCGGTGTATTCCCTAGGGCTGCCACCTCCCTGGACAGCTTCTTCAGGAGGTTCGGTCTCAGCGGGAGGTCCTTCTTCCCAGCGGCCGTGGGCCTGGGGTGCAGCGTCCCCGCCGTGGTGGCCACCAGGGGCCTGGAGGATGAGGAGGAGAGGATCCTGGTGGGCATGACTGAACCCTTCATCCCGTGCCAGGCCAGGCTGATAGTGCTTGTGGCGATAGCTGCCGCTGCCTTCCCCGAACCTCTGCTTCAGGCATCCCTCATGCTCTCGATATACCTGATCGGGATCCTGATGTTCCTGATATCGTCCAAGTTGCTCAGGCTGATCCTCTTCGGATCCAGGGGGGCGCCGGAGCTGCTGATGGAGCTCCCTCCCTACCACGTCCCGAGCATGAGGGTGGTCTGGTGGTACGCGAAGGCGAACACGCTCCACTTCCTCAGGAAGGCGGGCCTCATAATAGTCCTGGTGGGCGCGCTCACATGGCTGGCCCTGAACACGGGACCGGCAGGCTACTCAGGCGACCTGTCAGGGAGCTTCGCCTCGATGATCGGCGGCCTCTTAGCCCCAGCCCTCTCACCGGCCGGCCTGAACGACTGGAGGATAGCCCTGGCCCTGGAAGCCGGTTTTGTGGCGAAGGAAGGACTTTTGGTTGTGTTCTCCTCGCTCTCAGGAACACCCGATCCCGTGGCCGCGATAAGGGCCATGGGGATGACACCGCTCAGGGCAGCATCGCTGGCCCTCCTGATGAGCTTCTACGTCCCATGCGTGGCGACGCTCTCAACGATACTATCTGAGCTCAGAAGGGTCAAATACGTGTTGATAGCTGTACTAATGGAGCTCTCAGTTGCCTTCCTACTCTCATCCCTGATCCATCTGATCGGATCGATCCTAGGATTCGACTAGCGCCTTCGCCGGCCCTCCGCAGTGGCCCCTCGCGCGTGACAGCTGGAAGCTGGGCTGGCTGGGGCGGCCGGGCGAGGTGCCCGGGCCCCTCCGAGCAGGTGAACCTTATTACTTTCCTCCCCAGTCATAGCGGGATGGATGAGCTGGACATCAGGGTCATGGATGAGCTCGTGAGGGATGGCAGGGCGACTGTAAGCGACCTCTCGAAGAGGCTTGGCGTCCCCAGGACGACTTTGGATTCCAGGATAAGGAGGCTCGTGGAATCCGGTCTCATAAGGGGGTTCACGGCCCTACTGGATCACAGGAAGATAGGGTATCAGATAACGGCCTTCGTCCTGGTTCAGATAAGGAGGAGGAAGCCGGAGCAGGATAAGTCAAATCAGGAGATATTCATAGAGGAGATAGGGAGGGAGTCGGAGAGCAGGCCGGATCTGCCCTGGATAGAGGAGGCTCACATAATAACAGGGGATTACGATGTCCTTCTGAAGGTGAGGGCCAGGGACATGGACGAGCTCACCAGGTTCCTGATATCGGAGCTGGCCAGGCATCCGGACGTTGAGAGGACCCACACGCTCATGGTGCTCAAGAGCCCCTACGAAGCCCTATCTCCTCTCAGGAAGTTTCCTCCTGAGCTCCCCAAGTAAGGGTATCTCCTCCTCAAGCTCCGGGGTCACCAGCTCCCAGAGGATCCTGGGCTCGCCGCGGCGATCCGTCCTGAGAACGCTGGTGGGGGTTACTATCAGGTTGACGGGCATGTCCTGGCGCTCCATGGGAACCTCCTCCAGGATCTGAAGGTCGTGAACGGTCGTCGCCACCGGGGTGCTGCGGGATATGGCTCCCACCTCCCCCAATATCCCGTACTCCAGGTCGGAGTAGCCGTGGCCCTTGCCAACCCTCCCTCCCCTCGGGTCCACGGCGACCGATCCGGTGACCTTGAGGTCTATCTTGGGGACATCCAGCCCTATCCTCCTCCCGTGCTTGAATGAGCCAGCTATCGTGGAGGCCTCTGAGTATCTCCATACAGGTATCTCCTTAGGATCGAGGAGGAGGAATCCCTCCCTCAGCCTCGGGGTGGCCATCACTATCAGCTTACCTTGAGAGAGCCCGAGGTACCTGACATGCCTCTGAGGGGAGTCGGGGTTCACGAATATCACTTGGGCCTCCCTCCACTCCCTCTGAAGGCTCAGCCTCCTGGCAGCCTCCTCGGCACCCACGAAGTTCGGTATCCTGCCCTCTATAGGTTTAGGAAAACGGGCCACTCCCCTCTCCTCCATCAGCCTCCAAACAAGCCTCCTTACCCTCTCCTTCTCCTCCCTCAGGCTCACGGGGATCCCTGGGTGATGAGGTTAAAAAGGGAGATCATCGATGCTGGTGGTGCCACCTTGAGCCAGAGGGAGAGGATAATAGAGGTCCTCATGGCCTCATCGGAGCCAATGTCAGTTGATGATATAGCGAGGCACCTCGAGATGGATCCCAGCGAGTCCAGGGAGATATATGAGCATCTGGAGCACGTGGCCAGGACCGTGAGGGCCAAGTACGGGAAGACGCTGCTGATGGAGCCTCCCCAGTGCAGGAAGTGCGGATACGTCTTCAGGGACCTGAGGAAGCCCAGGAAGCCGAGCAGGTGCCCCAGCTGCGGGAGCGAGTGGATATCCCCGCCCAGGTTCATCATAAGGTGAGCGACATCAGGTCGACCAGGGTGTCCCTCATGGCAACGACGAGGCTCTCCCTCACGTTCTCCAGATCACCGTGGGCGTTGCTCTCGAGCTCTATGGTTCCCAGGGAAACCGTCGGGATCCCCTTATTGGCGAACACGAAGCCATCATTTCCCCCGAGGGAGCCCGCTATCGCCCTGGATCCGAAGTGCCTCTCGTAACTGTCGAGCACCTCCCTGACGAAATCATCGCTCGGGTCCGTCATCCACCCCGGATTCAGCGTCTCCTTTATCCTGACATCGACATCAGCCCCTATCTTGCAGGCCGCGGCCGCCACTGCGGCCCTGAACCTCTCTATAACCTCCTCCTTCCCCTCATCAGGGATGAATCTTATGTCGAAGCCGAGCCTGGCCTCGCTCGGGATCACGTTGTGCTGCGTTCCCGCCTCCATGATCGTTATGCTGAACCTGCCCCAGAGCCTGGGCACGGGGGACCCCGGGGGCGAGGGTATCTTGGAAAGCCTGGAGGCGTGATTCTGCGAGAAGCCCGTGAGAAGCTCATCCGCCAACCTTATAGCGAGGTGAACTGGATTCCTGGCGGCGAAGGGTCTTCCGGCGTGACCTCCCCTTCCCCTGATGATAAGATCCCCATTTATGACGCCGCTGGCCCCGATCCCAACGAAGTCCGGGGCGGCATCTATCACTATGACGGCATCGGGCTCAACACCGGCCTCCCTCAGTCCTCCCTCAGCCAGGGCGACGACGCCAGTTCCCCCGACCTCCTCATCCCCCACGACAGCTAAGATGGGATTGTACCTGGCCTTCCCCCTCCTGATCACCCTCCCGCAGGCCGAGAGGCTCAGGGCTATGGCGGACTTGTCGTCAGCCGCTCCCCTACCGTATATCCTTCCGTTAACCCTCCTGGGATCGAATGGATCGAATTCAACTCCATCCAGGATCCAAGGTCCCGTGGCGGGGACCACGTCGTAGTGGGAGAGGAGCAGGAGGTTCCTATCGGCACCCAGGTCCTTCCAAGCTATCAGGCTGGGGAGCTCACCCCTCTCATCCCTGATCACCTGGACGTGTGTTCTCATCCCAAGGGCCTCCGCCTCATTCCTGATGAGCTCGACAACCCTCCGGTAGTTCCTCCTCCCTATCGCGCTCGTATCCACCCTCACGAGCTCCATGAGGAGGTTGAACATGCCCTCATCCTCTACCACGTCCGGGGGCATAAGCCTCTGGCCACCGCCCTAATCGACCTTTTAAACTATCACCCCCCGGCTCCGGGGTGTCGGCTTTGAGGATAGTGCTTCTGGGCAAACCGGGTGCCGGAAAGGGCACGCAGGGGGAGTTCCTGGCGGAGGCCCTCGGGATCCCTCGGATAGTGATGAGCGATCTCCTGAAGGAGGAGATAAGGTCGGGATCGGAGCTGGGGAAACTGATAAAGGGGTACATGGATGAGGGAAGGCTCGTGCCCGACGATGTGGTTTACAGGGTGCTCGAGAGGAGACTCAGTCAGGTCCCAGGAGGCTTCATCCTGGACGGATTCCCCAGGAACCTCAAGCAGGCCGAGTGGTTGGACTCCTTCCTAGCCTCAAGGGGCCTGGAGCTGGATGCTGTCCTCTACTTCGACGTGAGCGACCTGACTGTGCTCAGGAGGATGATGGGAAGGCTGGTGTGCGAGAGATGCGGCAGGACGTACAACATCTTCTACGATCCGCCTGAGGACATCAGGAGGTGTGACTGCGGGGGGAGGCTCTATCAGAGGAGCGATGACTGCTACGAGAAGATATTGAAGAGACTGGACGTCTTCAGGGAGGAGACGGAACCCCTTCTGGAGTACTACAGGAGGAGGGGGAAGCTGGTATCGGTTGACGCCTCGAGCGACATCGGGACCGTGAGGTCCGAGGCCCTGAGGAGGCTGTCGGAGGCGGGGGTTCGGGAAAGCAGCTGAAAAGGCAGGACCTCTGAGCCTCCAGTCCGAGTGAAGCCCTTGGTGGTTAAGATCTCAATGCCTGTGGATCTGCCGCTGACCTCACTGAGACCCTCAGGGGGCGGGGATCGGGAGCCGCCCGGGCATCCACACGTTTTTAAATCATCACCCGGGCTAGGCGTGAGGAGAGCCCATGTCGAAGGTCGCGAGGAGGAGAAAGGTAGAGGGTGTGAAACCCAAGATATCGCGGGGTCTACCGGTTAGGGCCAGGCTGAAGTGCGTAGATAACACCGGGGCGAAGTTACTCATGATAATCGGGGTCCACGGCTACAAGGGAAGGAAGGATAGGATACCGACCGCCAGCGTGGGAGACATGGTCTCCGTGGTGGTCAAGAAGGGGAGGTATGACCTCATGCACAAGCCCTTCAAGGCGATAATAGTGAGGCAGCGGATGCCCTACAGGAGGAAGAATGGGCAGTGGGTCGTCTTCGAGGATAATGCCGCAGTTCTCGTCAACGATGATGGCACCCCCAGGGGGTCGGAGTTCAGGGGACCCATAGCCAAGGAGGCCATAGAGAGGTGGCCGAGCCTCAGCGTGGTCTCCGCTCAGGTCGTGTGAGGTGATCCGATGCAGAGGACGACCTCTCACAAGCCCAGCAAGCAGAGGAAGTACCTCTACAATGCCCCCCTCCATCACAGGGCCAAGATCATGTCGGCCCCCCTATCGGAGGAGCTCAGGAGCAAGTACGGCATAAGGTCTCTCCCGGTGAGGAGGGGGGACAGGGTCAGGGTGGTCAGGGGCGACTTCAGGGGCAGCGAGGGCGAGGTCATATCCGTAGATAGGAAGAGGTACAGGATAGCGATAAAGGGGATCGTCAGGAAGAAGGCTGATGGGACTGAGGTTCCAGTTCCCATACATCCGTCGAAGGTAGTCATAACGAAGCTAAACCTCAAGGACGAGGCCAGGAGGAGGATCCTGGAGAGGAGGGGGGCGAAGGTCGAGGTGGTGGAGGAGGGTGAGTGAGCATGGGCAAGATGGGAGATTCAAGGCATCTCAAGAGGCTGGCTGCCCCGGGCTACTATCCAGTGGCCAAGAGGGAGAGGGTCTGGGTGGTGAAGCCCAGGCCGGGGCCCCACCCGCTCGACGAGGGGATACCCCTTCTCCTAGTGGTGAGGGACGTGCTGGGACTAGCCACCACCGCTAGGGAGGCCAAGAAGATAATAAGCATGAGGAAGATCTACGTGGACGGGAAGCCAAGGTACGACCACAAGTTCCAGGTCGGTCTGATGGACGTGATATCGATCCCGGAGATGGACGCTCATTACAGGATCGTGCCCGATCCTCACAGGTTCCTCAGGCTCCTGGAGATACCCGCGGCCGAGAGCAGGCTGAAGGTCGTCAAGGTGGTTGGGAAGAGGACCGTGAGGGGAGGCAGGATCCAGCTGACCTCGCACGACGGCAGGAACTTCCTCTTCAGCGATAGGATCGGGCGCGAGGTGAGGCCAGGTGATTCCCTTCTGATAGAAATCCCTTCCCAGGAGATTAAGGAGGTGATGAAGTTCCAGCAGGGCTCCCTTGTCCTCGTCACGAGGGGTAGGATGGCGGGACGCCTAGGGGTTCTCGAGGGGGTCGGGGAGATAGTTGAGATCAGGGACGCTGAGAACCCGGAGCTCGTCTACAGGGGGGTTCCCAAGAACGTCATGGTGGTGGGCAGGGAAACCCCCAGGGTGAAGGTGAGGTGATCGGCTTGCAGGAACTCAGGGAGGAGATACTGAGGAGGTGGGAGAGAAACCCCATGCTAATCCCTAGGGTCCTCGCCGTGACGCTGAACATAGCCGTTGGCAGGAGCGGGGAGGTTCTCGAGAGGGCCGGCAAGGTCCTGGAGGAGCTGACTGGTCAGAAGCCGGTGGAGAGAAGGGCCAAGAGGACAATAAGGGAGTTTGGAATAAGGAAGAAGGAGCCGATAGCTGTCTCAGTTACAGTTAGGGGAAAGAAAGCCGTTGAGCTTCTTGATAGACTGGCGGAGGCCGTGGGAAGGAGGATAAAGGCTAGCTCCTTCGATGAGTTCGGGAACTTCGCCTTCGGGATAAAGGAGCACATAGACATACCTGGAGTCAAGTACAGGGCCGATATAGGCATATTCGGGATGGACGTCATAGTGACGATGGGAAGGGCCGGTTACAGGGTGGCCAGGAGGAGGATCGAGAGGAGGAGGATTCCCCTGAGGCAAAGGCTCAGCAGAATGGAGTCGATCGTCTTCGCCGAGAAGTACTTAAATATGGAGGTCATTCAAGCGAGCGAGTAGGTGATGGAAATGGCCAAACCCAAGAAGAAGGTCAGGACGAAGGGCAAGGGGGCCTACGTCTGCAGGAGGTGCGGCAGGGTGGGGTACGGGATAATAAGGAAGTATGATCTATACCTCTGCAGGTCCTGCTTCCTGGAGGTGGCCCCCCTGATGGGCTGGAGGAAGTACGAGTGAGGTGATGCCATGACGAGGCTGGACCCCCTGGCAGATGCTATGAGCGCTCTCACGAACGGTTCAATGGTCGGGAAGAGGGAGGTCGTGATAAACGTGGCCTCCAAGCTTATAGGGAGGGT
>MAIU01000019.1 GCA_003344655.1 Candidatus Korarchaeota archaeon NZ13-K | reverse complement strand
CGCTCAGGCTCAACTACGAGGTCCTAGTGGTCGAGGAGGCGGTGAGGGGGATCTCCAAGGATGGGGAGGAGAGGGCTAAGTATGAGATGCTCAGGGAAGGGGGAATACTGGTGAGGCTGGATGAGATAGCCTAAGCGGGATTTGGGAGCGCGGGGTCCTCAAAGTAAGAGATCGATGGTCTCGGTAGCTCGGTGAAAGAGTGAAGATGTTGCCCGCTCAGTCCTCAGTCTTCCTCCTCTTGACCGCTCTATCGAAGATTATCCAGTTCTGGTACCACTCCTCGTTCTCCCTCCTGAGGAGAGAGAGCGCGCTCTTCATAAGCTCCTTCGTCGTCACCTCAGTGATCCCCCTGCTCAGGAGATCGCACTCCAAGATCCTGGCTATCTTCCTCGCCACCTCAAGCGGGGCTCCGGCCTTCATGCAGCTGACAACTACCTTCTCAGGCGAGAACTCCTCCCTGCTCCCATCCCTCTTGATCACCACTATGCCCATGAGACCACCGGGGGCTCAGGATGAGTCAGCTTAAAAGCTTGCCTCCCTCCTTTTGATATTTTATTGACGAAAATTTGTTTATAAATTAAATATTTCATCGCATGCGGCTCACGCGCTATCATGATGGGAAATAATTTAAAAAATTTCTCTTATATCACAAAAATTCTCAACTTGACAGTACCCTCTCATGATATTCACGGAAATCTAATCCATCGGAGGGATCCTCGCGGTGCTGAGGGAGAGCTTTATTAATTCGCCCCGTCGATAGAGCCTATGAGACCCCTGAGCCCCCTCGTGCTCACCTCAACGCGCGGTGGAAGAGGAAGAAGATAGGCAGGGGATTCAGCCTGGGAGAGCTGGAGAGGGCCGGGATAAGCGCCTCGGAGGCAAGGAGGCTCGGGATCTACATAGATAGGAGGAGGAGAACTGTTCACGAGTGGAACGTGGAGGCCTTGATCAGGTTGAAGGCCTCTCAGGACGTCAAAGATTCCTCCTGATGACGACCTTCCGCCTGGATGCCGTGCTCACCAGATGCCTGGTGATCTTCTCCTTCCTCACCCCATCCCTCAGGATGACCTCGAGCCTCCCACCAATCCCCACGACCTCGGCGTCTATGCCGCATAGCCTCAGCCCCTCCTCCAGGTCCCGCGCATCCGAGGCCGGTGGCTCGCCGCCGCAGGGTCCCAGGTCGCAGGCTCGGCATCCCAGGGAGTGGGCCTCGATGTTGGCTGAGCAGGCGGCCGGGAAGACCCTCAAGCCCAGCCCGGCGGCCATCCTGGTCAGGAGAGATTTAGTTAGGGAAGCATCTATCGGAACCTGTCTGCCGCTCCTCAAGTTCCTATCGCTTAGGAGATCCTCCAGGTGGCGAATTCCGATGCCCCTCATCCTCTCCATGATCCTGGGGGTCACCCTGAGCGTCCCGAAAACGACCCCCCTCGCTCCCGACTCCTTGGCTATTTCCAGTATCCTCGGTCCCTCCTCCTCAGCTATCCCCGGGATCAGGGGTCTGAGGAAGAGGGCCACGTGAACGAGCCTCGAGAGGTTCCTTATGGTCAGGAACCTGAGCTCCGGCTTGGGAGCTAATGGCTCTACCTCGCTAGCGCGATCCATGGTGGGTATCGTGACCAGGACGCTTAGCCCGGGGTCCGCCTCCACGAGCTTGGAGGAGTCCTCCTGATTTAAGTAGCACTTCGTGGAGACCTGTGCGGGGTTCCCCAGCAGCTCCCTGACGGTCCTGAGGTACTCGAGGGTCCTCTCCCTCATCTTCGGTAGGAAGGGCTCAGTCACGGATCCGAAGGCGAGAAGCGTCCCCTCCCTGGACGGAAGGAAGTAGGGGTTGGAGAGGAGGGCGTAGGCCAGCTGAAGCCCGCTTAGGTTTGAGACGGTCGGGGGTCCGGTGAACCCCATGTCCTCTATGTAGCAGTACCTGCACCCGAAGCTGCATCCCCTCCCGGGGTGAACCGTGAGTCCGCACATCCTCGGCTCCCTTCTGGCGTGAGAGTCCATCAGGGCCTCCTTCCTCTCCCTTGGGGACAGCCTGCTTTCCAACTCCCTCCTCAGCTCCCGCTTGAGTTCCAGGAGATCGACAAGACCTGATCCCATATCGGGATTACCTAGTCTAGTGAGGGGGCGCCTATTTTACCGTGACGCAGCCCTCCGTCCCGGCAGAGCACCCGCTTGAATCTGAGAACGCCCGGGGCGAAATATCAGCTCGAGTGAATTCACCTCAGCATACACCTCTCTGAGGTCTGATCGGGATCCTCATCGCTCCTCTAAGCGTCCCTCGAGCGGTCTCCCACGGAACTCATGGCCCGCGTTGAGGACCTCCGCAGAGGTACTCCAAAGCCCTGAGGTAGACGCCGACGGAGAACTCCAGCTCATCCAAGGAGATGGCCTCCTCATCGGTGTGAGCCAGCTCGCTCCTTCCCGGTCCGTATGCGGCTATGCTCCTCGCTTTGCTCGCGAGCAGGTTCATGTCGCTCGTCCCGTACTTCCTTAGGAGTTTGGGCCTGGCGCCCGACGACAGTATGGCCCTCATCAGAGCTCTTGGAACGGGATCGCTCGGCTTGACGGAGACGGGCTCGGTGACCCTCCGCAGACGGGCCTCGCAGCCCTCGCGGATGAGCTTAGATATCTCCTCAGCTATTACATGAGCATCCCCCCGTCCGGAGAATCTCAGGTCCAACTCGGCCGAGGCCGACTTGGGAAGGACGCTGAAGGGGCTCCCACCCTGAACCCTTATCACGCTCAAACTGGCTCCTGGGAAGCCGTAGCCCCTGATGGAGCTGAGGCTGTCGATGAGCTTATCGATGGCGGAGTCCCCCGGGTGCGAGGAGTGCCCTCCCCTGCCTCGGCACTCCAGGATCAGCCTGGCGCTCCCCCTGTAGGAGATGACCACACCGGATGCGTTCGATGGCTCCCCAACTATCACGTAATCCGGGATGCCACGCTCGAGGAGGCTCAGAGCTCCTCTGCTCTCCCCCTCCTCATCCGCAAGGGCGGCAACCATCACCGGGCAGCTCGAGAGGGACGCGGCCACGAGCATGGAGGCCAGGGGACCCTTGGCATCGACGGCACCCCTTCCCCTCACCTCCCCTCCCGAGATGACCACCTCCAGCTCCCCCGGCACCGTGTCGTAGTGACCGACGAGGGCCACGCGGGCATCTCCCCTCTCGGCTATGACGTTTCCCACGGGATCGGAATGAGCCTCGAGCCCAAGTTCCCTGGCTATCCTCACGAGCTCGTCCTCGAGAGTTCTCTCCTTCCCGTTTGGGCTGTACACCCTGAGGAGCTTTATCAGGACGTCAGCCACCCTGCTCAACGAGGACCCCCTCCAGCCCCTCCACGAGGAAGGAGATGTCCTCCTCGCTCACCATGTAAGGTGGGAGGATCCTGATCACACTGCTCCCGGCCTTCGAGACCAGGATCCCCTTTCTCTGTAGGGAATCTATGACCGGATCCGCCTGGATCTCCAGCTCCACGCCAATCATCAGCCCCTCGCCCCTCACCTCTCTCACAGGCCCTTTGATCTCCTTAAGCATAGAGATCAGCTTTCTTCCAGAATCAAGGGCTCTATCAGGCACTTCATCCTCCATCAAGGTCCTGATCCCTCCGCAGATGGCTGCGCAGGCTAGCGGATTTCCACCATGCGTGCTCCCATGTTCCCCTCCCTCCACTCCCTCAAGGACCCAGTCCCTGGCCGCCACGAGGCTTACGGGGAAGCCGCCCCCCACGCACTTGCCAGCTGTCATGATGTCGGGCTCAACTCCCCTGCTGAGGTGCGCCCAGATGACACCCGTTCTTCCGAATCCGCTCTGGACCTCATCGAATATGAGGACCGCCCCTCTCTCGTCGCAGGCCCTCCTGAGCTCCCTGAGGAAGTCGGCGCTGGCCGGCCTGATCCCTCCCTCACCCTGAACGGGCTCCACTATGACAGCGGCCGTCTCATCATCGACCGAATCGGCCGAGGTGAGGTCGTTGAACCGCGCGAACCTCACGTCCAGTGAGGGGAAGCCCCTCCTGTACCTCGGGTTCCAGGTAACGGAGAGCGAGCCCAAGGTCCTGCCGTGAAACCCTCCTTGGAATGCTAAGATGCGCCTCCTCCCAGTGGCCATGAAAGCCAGCTTCAGAGCGAGCTCAACGGCCTCAGTCCCGCTGTTCTGAAGGTAAACGTTCCTGAGAGGCCTTGGGAGGATCGTGGCGAGGTGATCCAGGCAGAGATCCATAGCATCGCTGAAGAAGACGTTTGAGCAGACCATGATCTTCTCCATCTGTTCCCTGATTGCCTCCACGACCCTTGGAGGGTTGTGTCCCAAGAAGGCGGCGCCGTGACCAGTGTGGGCATCCAAGTACCTCCTCCCCTCGGAGTCCCAGACGTACTGACCCCTCCCCCTGACCAGCCTGATCCCTCTCCTCCTGTGGAACTCCATGAGCGAGATCATTCAGATCCCCAGAGCATATCTGACGATCTCACCGGCTATGTCGACCCCGGTGACCCTGGCGGCGTTCTTGAATTCGGTTGTGGCGTTGGCCTCTATCACGAGGAACCCCCTCTCCTCGTCCTCGACTATGTCCACCCCTAGGAAGCCGCCACCCAAGGCCCTACAAGTCCTCACCACTATCTCCTCAAGCTCACTGTTGGCCTCAACAGGCTCTGCCCTCCCTCCCCTAGCCGTGTTCGTTATCCAGTGGTCCGAGATCCTGTATATGGCTGTCAGGAACCTCTCCTCATTTCCATAGGCCCTTATGTCCCTCCCCGGCTTTCTGATGTACTCCTGAACGTAGTGGATCCTGTAATGGGGTGAGCCCATGGCCTCCCTGTGCTCTATTATCGCCCTGAGCTCCTCCTCATCCCTAGCCAGTGAGACGAGCCTCCCCCAGCTGCCGTTTACGGGCTTCACTACCACGGGGAATCCGATGCTCCTGGCGGCCCTGAGAGCTCCCTCGAGGGAGAAGGCCACCGCCGTCCTCGGAGTCGGTATGCCCGATTCCGAGAGCTTCATGGAGGTCGCCAACTTGTTTCCGCACACCCTCAAGACCTCAGGAGGATTGACGCATCTCAAACCCATGTGACTCATCAGCTCCGAGGAGAGCAGGGCGTTCGTCTGGCTGATTGCCCTTATCAGGGCGACATCACCCCTCAGGGTCCTCTCACCTATGAGAAAGTGATTATCGGAGTTCAGATGTATCAGGGAGAGCTCGTGGCCCAGCCTCTCAACAGCTCTCATCAGCTGGACCTCTTCCTCCCTCATCCTCTCGTAGACTAGCGCAACCCTCATTCTCCCCAGTCCTCCAGGACACCCTGGGCCTCCCTAAGGGCGTAACTTCCTCCCTCCTCGAAGACCTCGAGCACCGCGCCGCATGAACCGCACTCCAAGAGCTCCCCCGGTATGACATCATCGGGCAGCCTCACGGGCGATCCGCACACCGGACATGCAGCCTCCATGTTCGCACCACTGCGTGCGATCATCGGGAATTTAAAAAGATATCTTCGCACCTCTTGGTTCGAAGTTCGTCAAATAAGGGTGAAAGATTTACCAGTTACCTATGATCGTGCCCTCCCCGTTCAACGCTCTGGTGACGGGTTCGTCCCTCAGTCCGTTGGCCACCACGACCCTCACCCTGTCAGCGACCTCCCGAGCCAGCATAAGCTTCCTGTTCATTCCAGCCCCCACCTTACTCATCATGGCACCCAGCTCGCTGAGATCGATGCTTCTCCTCAGATCACCGTCAACGATGACACCATCGACGTCGGTGAGTATTATAAGCGCCTCGGGCATCAGGGCCTCGGCCAGCCTCACGGCTGCCTGGTCGGCGTCGACGTTCAGCATCTCCCCCTTCGTCCCCTTGGCTATCGGGGACATGACGACCCCGTAGCCGGCATTCAGCAGTAATCTCAAGAGCTCCGTCCTCACCTCGCGTATCCTCCCGGTGTAGCCCCCGGGTATCACGAGTCTCTTTCCCCTCTCCTCAACGACGATCCTCTCCTTCCTCTCGGCTATCAGCGTGGCTCCATCCACTCCAGAAATTCCCAGGGCATCTATCCCGAGGCTCAGCAGCTCTTTGACTATCCTCCTGTTTATGAGCGACATCACCATGACATAGACCTCGAGCTCCCTCTCGTCGGTGTACCTGCTCCTCACGCCCGACGGGGATGTCACGAACCTGGGCTCGATGCCCATCCTCCTGGAGACCTCGCTGACCTCATCCCCCCCTCCGTGGACCAGCACGAACTCTCGGCCCACCAGGTCCTCGGCTATCCTCCTCAGGTTCCTCAGGGTCCTCCCGCCGAGCTTCACCAGGATCAAGGGTATCACCTCAAGGCCTGAGCGGTGGGGTCATGAGGCCCTCGGTCTCATCGAAGCCAAGCATCAGGTTCATGCACTGCACGGCCTGTCCCGCAGCCCCCTTCACCAAGTTATCTATGGCTGAGAAGCAGGAGGCCCTGCCGACATCAGCTGAGCAACCTAGATCGGCGAAGTTGCTGCCCAGAACGTTCCTGACGTCTGGATATGTGCCCCTGGGGGTCAACCTGATGAACGGCTCCCCGGCGTAGAGCCTGACGAGCTCCCTGAATAGGCCCTCCTCATCCACATCGATGAGGGAGTGAACGCTCGCGTAGGAGCCCCTGACCGAGCCTACGGAGTGGGGCACCATGCTGACCCTCACAATCCTCCCGGTGATGGTCGCCAGCTCCTGCATGACCTCGACCTGATGCCTGTGGCCCGATGCGGAGTAAGCCCTTATCGCATGACTCCTCTCCGGATGATGCGTCCCCCTCGATGGCTTAGAACCGGCCTCGCTGCTTCCCACCTTGAGGTCAGCTATCAGGTGGCTAGCGCCCAGCCTGGCCAGCGGGACTGAGGCTAGGAGAGTTGACGTGGCGTTGCAACCCGGCACCGCCACCAGACCGGCCCCCCTTATGCTCTCCCTCTTGAACTCCGGAATTCCGTAAACGGCCTTCCCTAGCAGATCGGGGGCGGGATGATCCCAGCCATACCACTCCCTGTAGAGCTCCGGGTCCCTCAGCCTGAAGTCAGCGCTCAGGTCAACCACCTTCCTGCCCTCCTCCAGGAGCTTAGGTGCTATGTCCTTCGCCATCCCGTGGGGGAGGGAGAGGAACGCCAGGTCATAGTCCCTCCCCATCACCTCCTCGACTGAGGAGAAGCTCAATCTGAGCAACCCCTTCAGGTGAGGATGGACCAGATGCACGGGCTTGCCCTTGTGCTCCTTCGACGTTACGGCAGCTATCTCAACTCCCCCATGGTTCAGGAGTATCCTGAGGAGCTCACCACCGGTGTACCCGGATGCTCCGAATATCGCTACTCTCAGTACGAATCACCAAATCAGAGAGCGGCTCATGATGATAATTTAAATTTTTCGTTCCGTAGTTCACATACAACATCTCGAAAAACGAACAGCGTTTGAGGTAGGTCGCTTTTAGCGTAACTCCGGATGCTCGAATGACTCGGCGAGGAGGTTCTCATGCGAGGCCGCTCGAACGTCCTGGTGCTATCGCTCACAGCGTTCGCGATAGACACGACCTTCGGCGCCTGGTGGATGATCCTCCCGCTCTACCTGGAGAGGCTGGGGG
Source organism: Candidatus Korarchaeota archaeon NZ13-K (assembly GCA_003344655.1). Classification (NCBI taxonomy): domain Archaea; kingdom Thermoproteati; phylum Thermoproteota; species Candidatus Korarchaeota archaeon NZ13-K. The sequence continues at coordinate 7,171 of MAIU01000019.1, read as the reverse complement.
CCAGCGTGCCCGAGGTGGGGATCAGCTGCGCCCTGATAGACATGGCATGGGCCATCTCTCAACTTCCCGGAGGTCTCCTCTCCGATAGGTTCGGGAGGAAGAGGATGATAATCATATCGACATCCACATTCACCCCATTCTACATCTCGATGCTCCTCCTGAAGGACTGGGCAAGCGCAACGGCAGCCCTGACGCTATCCTCCCTCTTCGCTGGTCTACAGAACCCATCCTTCAGCTCAATGATAGCTGAGTCATCGGAGGACCGCGAGGTGGCCAGGGCCTTCGGCATCTACAACTCCCTGATGAACCTGGGATGGGCCCTTGGCCCGCTCTTGGGAGCCATCGTGATACCTATCCTGGGATTCGACGCTATCTTCACATCAGGGGCGATCGTGACGGCCATCTGCCTGCTCCTCAGATCGATCCTGCTCTCAGAGCCCTCCAGCTCAAGCGGGAAATCTCGGGTCCCCGTGAGGGGGGTGGTGATCCCGATCGTGACCTCCATACTGATCTTTCAGGCCGCAAACGGCATGATATATCCCCTGATACCTATCTACGCCGAGAGGGTGATGGGCTTCAACCTGAGCGAGGTGCAGCTGATGTTCTTCGCGGCCCAGCTTCTGATCTCCCTCTCCAGCCTGGCCGCCGGGCCCCTCATGGCCAGGATGGGTGGTCTCAGAGGACTGTTGATGTCCTTCCTCCTCTCCGGAGCTTCATCAATGGCATGGGCCCTCTCGAGATCGGGCTATGCGGTGATCCTTCTCTCAATATACTACTCCTCCCTCTTCGCCTTCGCGGAGGTGGCTTTCAGTACTCTGTTCAGCGAGGTCACGACGAAGGAGAGGAGAGCCACCGCATTCGGTGCGGCAACCGTGATGTCCGGATTGGCCCACTCAGCTGGCTCCTACCTGGGCGGGATCCTCTGGGAGGTGAGCGATCCCCTCACCCCCTTCCTCCTGGCATTCTCCCTGATGATCCTCTCGCCCCTCCCCATGATAAAAAGCGAGAGGGCTTAATGCCACTCCTCAACCTCGTTGTACCACTTCTCCTTGGTCCCCACCTTCGCCCTCTTCTCCCATTTCTTCGACTTCGGCGTCTCATTGAGGTACTTCAGGAGCTCATCTATCCTGGATCTCACCACGGCCTTGTGAGTCTCCTCAATTTCATACTCATCCAGCTTGCTCCTGAGGAGCTGCAGGTTCGTTGTCACGGTGTACCAGAATCCCCAGTCGTCGAAGAGCCCCTGTATTTTGAAGGCCTCAAGGTTTATCTTGTCATCATCGTCCCACCCGAGCTCGTGGGCCCTGAGAAGCACTATCGAATCCTTGAAGTCCTTGTCATTCATCTTGACTATCTGGAGCTTCTCAAGGAGGAGCTCGGCAAGTGGCAGCGTTAAGGGATCCTTCTCAAGCCTTCCCTTGAACTCTATGGTGTGGTTCATCGCAAGTCTGTCCAGGAAGACCTCGACCATCGGTATCCTGTCGCTGTAGTATATCTGCCTCACCCTGCCGTAGTACATCAGGAGCCTCTGATCAACCTCGTATCCCCTCTCCGCGAGGAACTTCGCGATCTTATCCCTCTCCTTGGAATAACCGGCCAGATCTATGTCCGTGAATACTTTAGCTCCCAGCCTCTTCAGCCTCTTCCAGAGGTCCTCGTACTCCTTGCTGTGCATGTAGATGGCCATTCCTCCTATGACCCTCAGGGTTATCCCCCTCTCCCTCGCCCCCTCAACTATGGCCGTCGCCTCCTGTATGAACTCCTCTGGCGAGGGGTACTCCTCTATCGGTATCTCAGAGGGTAACCTGAACCTCTTCATGGTCTCACCCGGACACGAAGGAGTAGCCCTTAACCTTCCCCCTCTCTATGTCTATGAGCACCCCCTTGAGTATGCCCTCCCCGTACTCGCTTCCGGGGTTGAAGCAGACCGTTCTCCCTATGTTGCAGACACCCTTGGACTCGTGTATGTGCCCGTGAAGGCCCATCATGGGCTGGTACTTCTCTATCGCCCTCCTGACCGCGACGCTGCCCACAGGAATCATCTCGCTGACCGACGGCGTCAGATCCTTTGAGAGCTTGGGGGCCAGGTCGAGGCCGGAATCGTAGGGAGGAACGTGGAAGTTGAATATAGCATTTTCCATGTTCTCCACCTGCCTCACGAGATCCTCTATGAGCTCCTCCAGTCTCTCCTCTGGGACCTCCCTGGGGGTCCTCCAGGGGGTGGGGTTCGAGTAGGGCAGCGTTATCATCTCGTGGTGATCATCGACCCAAACCTTCCTCATCCCCGCGTTGATGACGAAGTCGCTGCTGTTCAGGACCTCCTCCACCTCAAGGGGGTCATCGTTGCCGGCCGCTATGAATATCTTGACGTTCTTCCCCCTAAGCCTCTCCTCGGCCAATCTGATCCAGCTGCTCAGCCTGGCCTTTATGTTCTCCACGAACAGCCTGTCCTTCAGCTCCGGGTTCCTCTCTATCTCCTCCAACTCCTCCTTCGTCACTATTATTGGGTAATAGCCCGCTATAGAGATCCTCTTCTTGACATCATCCAGCTCCTTCTCCTTGAACTTATATGTGCCCCCGAAGAACGTGCTCACGTATGTGCCGTCCGGGTTCCTCACTATCGGGATTATGAGCTTCCCAGAGAGATCTCCTAGCAGTATGCCAACATCAGCCTTGTATATCGGAATCGCGTTCAGGAATTTCCTAAATACGTACTCGGAGCCGTGCACATCGGTAATGAACAGGATCCTGGTCATGGGATCACCCTTCTCATCGAGCGACTGCCGATGATCCCACTAAAAAAATATAAAAAGGTGTCTCACTCGGGAGGAAGCTCCTTCCAAGCTAGGTCTATGTCTATCCCTTCCTTCTTGTTCTTCCATCTCCAGTACGCCCACCAGAGCATCCCACCGGTCCAGACGAAGAGGAAGGCTATGAGTCCCTCCGGCGTTATTCCCTCGAGCTCGGGCGTGGTGTAGTAGAAGTACTCTATTATGGCCACGTTTATCAGGTCTATTATGGCGCATATCGTGATTATGTGAATAGGACCTATCCTCCAGTTCCTGTAGGGGGAGGTCTCCCATATGGACCTGACCTTCCTCACGAACGGGAATATGAGCGCACCTACAGCAGTGACTCCCCAGAGCGATATGCCCTCGGTCGCTGGGCAGTCGAGCGAGGAGATGGGACCGGCCCCTCCGAATGAGTAGAGAGCTATTCCTAGCTCGCTGACTATGAAGAAGAACGTCAGGTTCTTGATGGGGGACGCCCACTTAGGATTCACCTCGGAGAACCACTTCGGCCCCATCCTGTCCATGCCCCACGCCACGGCTATCCTGCTGGCGGCAACGTATCCGAGCGGGATGTACATGTAATCGCATATTATGAAGCTCAGGGCCGCTATCACAGCCAGCGTGTAGCCCAACGGGTTGCTTATGTCTAGGAACACCCTGGTGACTCCCATGAAGTTCGGTGGGAAAGGCATGTTGTAGCCGTCCAGGCCAACGTTATCGGCAACTGAGAGGGCGTACATGAAATCCCTTCCGACGACACTCGGGAAGAGCAGAGCGAATACGAGGACGAATATAGCTGGAGCGACAACGGAGCTTATCTGAGCTATCATTATGTTCCTCTGGGGCCTCTTTATCTCTCCAGCCATCACGTTGAGGTCCAAGCCGTATCTGGCCCACCAGGCGTTGACCACGACGAGGCCCAGCGTACCCCAGAGGACGCTTGCTGTGGGGGCGAACACCCTAGGATCTACCTTCATGGCCGCTCTTATCATTCCCTCGTAGTCCAGCGAGTTGTACTTTGCTGCCATGGCGTTCCAAGCCGCTACGAACTCCTCATGGGAATGCATCCCGAGTATCACACCAACGATGGCTAAGGTTATCATCGAGAGGATCATCATCGTCCTCTGGTGCCACAGGTAGAATCTGAGCCCATAGAACGTGAAGAGGTAGCCCAAGAAGTTGACTATGGATGCTATTATGAACATGCCGACCGGAGAGGCGCACCACTCAGCGGCCTCTTGCATGTCGAGCATGCCGAAAAGAGTCTTCAGGCCAGGATCAGCGACCCAAGGAGCTAGTATTATTCCCCAGAGCCACCAGACGAAGTACTCTGCGAAGCTAACGGCCATTCCTATGGCAGGATGCAGTATCCTGGTGTTGTATACGTAGCTACCTCCGCTCCTGGGCATTGAGGCTCCCAGTATTCCCCATACGAGCGCCGCGCCGAAGACCCCGAAGAAGGTGGCGATCCATATGGAGTTCAGCACGTCCCCGGAGGGGAAGAGCCATATTCCCCAGCTCAGCAGGGTCCATATGGCGACAGCGGGGCCCTGGTTCAGGAAGCCGAAGGAGAAAGCGTCTATGAGGCTGGCCTCCCTCACCAAGCCGCTGGCCCTCCTGGCGAAGACCTCCTTCGGAACTATTCCCCCTCCAACTTCTGACGACATGATCTCTCACCTACTAACGTAGGCTTGGGCCGGTTTCCTTGCATTTTTTATAAAGATTACGCCTCCTCAACTGGAAATGATCTTAACATACTATGCCCCAGTTCAATTTGATCCAAGTTCGAGGGCGGGGGATTCCGGCCCGCGGGATCCGGTGGATCGGGCCTCAATGCGCATCTTCCTTTTCATAGTGAAGTGCGGAAGGCTATCATCTCAGGAGGAAACCATGCTTCAGATCATCCTTAGGGTCCAGTATGAACGCGTTCCTCGCGATCACATGAGCATCTCCCCCCACCTCGGGTATCACGGCATCGTAAGGGCCGTACTTGACGACATCAACTATCCTCCCCGTGAACTTAGTGTTTATGATGCTCTCGAAGGTGAGCTCCTCCCCCGGCCTCACCTCCCCCCTCGCTAGGAGCAGGGGAAGCCTGGCGCTCACCCCAGTGCCCGTGGGGCACCTGTCCACCTCACCATCCGCGAACACAGTCACCTGCCTGCTGTGGGATCCCTCATCCTCAGGGGGACAGACGAATATTGTGCCGTAGAGGAAGCTGAGATCCTCCTCGAACGGATGCCTCACCTCCCTGCTCCCGATGATGGCCCTCTTTATCCTCATGCCGGCATCTATCACCCTCCTGTAGCCCTCTGGTGTGCACTCGATCCCCAGCTCCTCAGCGTCAACGAACGCGTAGAAGGCGCCCCCGAAGGCTATGTCGTACCTCACCCTCCCCAGCCCCTCAACTTGAACCTCCTCATCCAAGGCGTAGACGAAGGAGGGGACGTTCCTGAACCTCACCCTTCCGACCTCACCTCCCCTCACCTCCACGAACGCCCTGACCAGGCCGGAGGGGGTCTCTATCCTCACCTCCGTCTCCGGCTCCGCTGGCTCCACGGCCCGCGTGAGGACGGCGGCCTTGGCCAGCGCTATGACCGCGTGCCCGCATCCCGTGCTGTATCCCTCGTTGTGCATGAATATCACGCCGAAGTGGGCCTCCCCTGAGGAGGGCTCCACGATCACGGCCCCGTACATATCCGCATGCCCCCTGGGCTCCAGAATGAGGAGCCTCCTCAGGTGATCCAGATGCTCCATGAAGTACCTCCTCTTCTCCAGGACGCTCCTTCCCGGTATGTCAGGGATGCCGCTCGTCACTATCCTGAGGGGCTCGCCCTCAGTGTGCATGTCGAGGGTCGTTATGATCTGCCAGCCGGCCGGGGGCTCCCACTCAATTAGCCTCCTCAGGATCCTCTCCATGGGAGCTCCCTCCCAAAAAAGGGAAATGGGGGATCATGATCTACCAGCTCTCCTCCCGAGCCTCTCCCTCACGTCCTTCGGTATGTAAGGCCTCTCCGGCAGGATTCCCTGGGGTCTGTAGATCAGTATGATGGCGGTCAGGATCCCTAGTACTATCTGGTAGAGCCAGATGACCTCGAAGGGCAGCAGGCCGGTGAACTCATGCTTGTAGTATGTTATGAGCCTATCGATCACCACGAACACAGTGGCCCCGGCCAGGGCCCCCTTGTTGTTCCCTAGTCCCCCCAGGAATATCATGAGCCAGGGTAGGAACGTCCAGTTGAACCTAGTGAACTGTCCCGGGATGACGCTACCGTTGTAGAATCCCCATAGGGCCCCGGCTACACCGCAGAAGGCCGATCCTATCACTATAGCTATGGCCCTGTACTTGACTATGCTCTTGCCCAGGGCCGCCGCGGCCACCTCGTTGTCCCTTATGGCCTTCAGGGTCCTCCCCAGGGGCGTCCTTCCCAGGTACTCGGCGTAAGCGTATATGAGCAGGGCTATCAAGAGCATAACGAGCGCTGTGACGTCCATCGTGTACTTCCCCGCCCATCCGAAGACCATCGGGGTTTGCACCCCGTAGGATCCACCTACCAGCGGCCTGTAAGCCCTAGCTATAACGTTCATTATCTCCCCGAATGCCAGCAGGGTTATTGAGAGGTAATCTATCCTGAGCTTTATCGCCGGAGCGACCTGCAGCAACCCGAGCACGGCACCGACCACGGCGCCTATGAGGAGGCATAGCAGGAACAGCCCCATGGCCAGATGGGGCTGGGAGCTCAGGACGGGATTCACCAGGGAGAGCACCGCTGAGCTCTCCATTACCGGATCGAGATCAGTTTTCATCCCGAGCATCCATAGGGCTATCTTGTTGGCGAGGTTCCCCACGACGTAGGCTCCGCCGGCTACGGGGAGGACAAGCCCGAACTGCGGTATTCCGGCGAAGCCCCTCTGTACGTTCAGGCTGACTGTCACTATCAGGTAGACCGAGTATATTGCGACGAAGCTGCTGACGAAGATAAGAACCTCCTCCAGTACCTGCATGGGATCACCTCCTCGCTATCAGGGAAGCCAGCCCCTTGGGAAGCAGGGCCAGGGTCACGACCATGGCGCCGAGAGGTATTATCAGATCGTAGTTTATCATATCCGGGCCTATGAGGGACGCTGCCACCGACAGTAGGAGCACCTTGGCGAACCCTATGAGGAAGCCACCCAGCGGAGCCCCGAAGAGATAGTCCAGGCCTCCAACTATGCTGGCGCAGAACATCTCGGCTATGTAGAGGATCCCCGTGTAGGTGTTGCACATTACGTAGAAGGGCATGAGGGCGCCGGCCACACCGGCTATTGCCCCCGCTATGAACCATGAGATCAGGAGCATCCTCGAAACGTTGACCCCGAGCGTCTGAGCGAGCGAGGGG
>MAIU01000018.1 GCA_003344655.1 Candidatus Korarchaeota archaeon NZ13-K | reverse complement strand
CCCTCGTACCTGTTCGGTATGAGGCCGTTTATCGCCTTTATCAGGGTGGATTTCCCGCTCCCGCTCCTCCCCAGGAGAAGGACCGTCTCTCCCTCCTCCACCCTCAGCGAGATGCCCTTGAGGGCCGGCTCCTCCTTGTTGGAGTACGTGAAGGTGAGGTCCCTTATCTCCACGGCCACGGGGGGAGCGCGGGCCCACACCTTTTAAAGCCCAACCCAGCATGGATCCCGAGGCGCGGCGTGTCCCCGTGAGATGCGTCGCTTTGAGCCGGGTCTCCGTATGGATCTATCATGATATCCCATGAATCGTTAAATAATACCACCAATGGATCGCCTGGTGATGGCATGGCCAGGTGGCTTCAGGAGATGAGATGGCCGGATGTGGAGGAGTACCTGAGGGGGGATGACAGGATCCTCATACCCCTGGGGAGCACGGAGCAACATGGGAGGCATGCGCCGCTCGGCACAGACTCCCTGCTGGCCATTGCCCTGGCTGAGGACGCGAGCGAGAGGACGGGGGTGGTGATAGCCCCTCCCCTCTGGTACGGCTGGAGCCCCCATCACATGGCGGCCCCCGGGACCATCACCGTGAGACCCGAGGTCCTGATGGAGCTCCTCTACGATGTCATCAGCTCCCTTTCGAGGCACGGCTTCAGGAAGTTCGTGCTCATAAACGGCCACAGGCTGGCCAACCTCCCCTGGATCCAGATAGCGGCAGAGAGGGCTCAGAGGGAGCTGAGGGTGATTGTTCTAGTCTTCGACCCGCTCTACATGAGCCTGGACCTGAGGAGGAGCGTCGACCTAGGGCCCTTCGGTCACGGGGATGAGATGGAGACCTCTCACCTGCTCCACAAGTTCCCGAGGTTGGTCAGGATGGAGGAGGCCAAGGATCACGTTCCGGAGGAGATCATTTACGCGGATCCCCTGAACCCCAGGGACTCCCTCTGCTACGTCCCGAGCACGGAGGAGCGGATGAGGGCCCTGAGGGAGCTGACCGGTGATGCCGTGATAGGAACGCCCACGAGGGCGGATCCGGAGAAGGGGAGGATCTATCATGAGCACCTGGTCGGGAGACTCGTTCAGGTGCTCCAGAGCCTCAAGGAGCGGGGGGAATAATGATGGCCTGGGGGAAAGGGAATTAAGGGTGGGATGGGCCGAGGTTAGATGTCAGTGGAGAGGCTCTCGACTGGGGTCGGGGACCTGGACCGCCTGATCCAGGGGGGAGTACCCAGGGGCTTCCTGGTGGCCGTGGCCGGCGAGCCCGGAACAGGAAAGACCGTGCTCTGCCTTCACTTCATCTGGCAGGGGGTCCTAGAGGGGGACAAGGCGATTTACGTCACAACGGAGGAGTCCAGGGAATCCCTGGTGAGGCAGGCCGAGATGCTGGGAATGGGGATGAGCGGGGCCCTGGAGGAGGGGAGGCTCGTGGTGATAGATGCCCTGCTGGGGGGCGACAGGTGGAGCCTGAGATCCCTCAGCCCCGAGGAAATGGTGGAGAGGGTCCTCGAGGCGAAGAAGGAGATGGGTTACGGGAGGGCCAGGCTGGCCATAGACAGCATGAGCGCCTTCTGGCTTGATAAGCCGGCGATGGCCAGGAAGTACTCCTACTTCCTGAAGAAGGTGCTCAGCAAATGGGACTTCACCGTGCTCGCCACCACTCAGTATGCGATAACCACATCTGAGGCCTTCGGGTTCGGGTTGGAGCACATAGCAGATGGGATAATCAGGTTCAGGAGGATCGTGAGGGGAGGGAGGCTGAGGAGGTTCCTTCTAGTGGAGAAGATGAGGCAGACCGATCACGATCTCAGGATGTACGAGGTCTTGATCGAGCAGGGTAGGGGGATGAGGCTGGTCGGGCCCGTGGAGTACAGGGCTGAGGACTTCGCCATGCCCAGGAGCGTTTATCTAAGGATAGCCGAGTCCAGGAGGAGGGTCGAGGAGGAGGTGCCTGACGAGGGGGCGGAGTGACCCCCTCACCCCGCGTGCTTATCACCTCTCCCCGGTCCAAGGGCCGATGGGCGGCATCGTCGAGGAGCACTACTCTAGGGAGGAAGTTGTCAGGGAGATCCTGGAGTTCTCCAGGGGAAGGTGGATCGCCCTGGCCGGAGGGGCATGGGTGAGGTACTTGGAAGGGAGGCCCATCACCTCCGACTCCCTAGAGCTCCCAGCCACCCTGCTCAGGACCGGAACCAGGGCTATTTACGCCACCACATCCATCTACTCAAGGCTCTGGAGCAGGGAGGATGCCTTCGATGGATCCAAGGTCGTCGCGGTCACCCCGTTCTTGGACATAGACAACAGGCCCGAGGACTGGAGGGCGACCGTGGATGCTGCTAGGCTCATACTGGAGGAGCTGGAGTCCCTGGGTGTCGTGAGGTCAGTCCACCTCCTCTGGTCCGGGAGGGGAATGCACGTCAGGGTGAGCGAGGGCGCCCTCTCCCCGGGACTGAGGGACCTGGATCACGCCTGGGCCCTGGCCGAGCTCGTTAGATCAAGGGTGGAACGGGGAATCGCGGAGATAAGGCGCTCCGGTGCCGCGGGGCTGAGGGTTGAGAACCAGCTGAAGCCCAGATCCCTCTTCACCGTCCCCCTGAGCCTTCACAGGGAGCTAGACAGGGTTGCGGTCTGCCTCAGTCCCGATGAGCTTGACGAGTTCGATCCCTCCTGGACCCTTCCGGGGAGATTCGTTCACGAGCCCGCCTGGAGGGTTCACGAGCCCGGGGAGGCCGATCAAGCCGCCAAGACCGCCCTGAGACTCCTTGGCGGATACCCAGGGCCTAGGAGGACCGGCAGGAGGGAGCCCCCGGTGGAGGAGATGATCAGGAGGTGGGCATGGGGTTCGGATTGAGGCCCTTCGAGTCCCAACCTATCTCGGCTCATTGGCTGCCCTCACCCAGCCCGAAGGGGGCTTGCGGGGTCTTCCGATTAAGGATGATGAGACTCCTGTCGTATTGAGTTTATCAATGTGACCGGCGACCCGACCCGGATGAGTGGAAAGCTAGCGCTCCTGCTACTGCTACTGCTGGGCCTGCAGAACCTCTCAGCGTACAGCATCCATCAGGACGATTCCCATGATCAGCTTCAGACCGAGACCGCTGACATCTGGTCTGAGAGGGGTGGGGAGGGGGTCAACGCCACCTGCGGCTACGTCAAGATAGGGGAGAACGTTACCTTCTTCTTCAGGGTGAGCTCACCCATCTACGCGAGGATAGTGATCGTTAGACCGGATGGAAGTGAAGTGGAGGTGATGAGGAGCTCTCAGGTTTTTCCAGGGGTGGTCTACAGGTTCTATCAGGTGTTCATAGATCCGGGGGTGAGAGTGATCAAGCTCATGGGAGGGGTTAGCGGCAGGGTCCTTGACTACTGCACGCTGCACGTCGTCACTTCCTTCGCCGGCGGGGACGTCTGGACGGACGCCGGAGGCAGGGGCTACGGAGTGGAGGGAGGCACCTTCGCCTTGAGCAAACCCGTTGGCATCTGGTTGAGGACAAACGTGACATCCGAGGTGAGGCTGGTGCTCAGGGATCAGAGGGGCAGGGAGAGCGTGCTGTTCTCTGGGACCCTGGAGGGGGAGAGGAGCAGGAGGATCGTTGTGGAGCTCGGAGATGTGGGCAATTACACGCTGAAGCTGATGCAGGGGAACAGGCTCCTTGACTACTGCACCTTCTCGGTGATCAAGCCGGTGGAGAGGTTCCCCCCATCGATGAGGATCCTCTCGATCAACCTGAGCGATGGCATCATTTCCGTATACGGGGAGGCCGTCCCTGGGACCGAGGGAGAGGAGCTGAGGCTTATCTGGGACTGGGGAGATGGATCTATTGAGGAGGGACCGTTCCCAAGGAGCCATCGGTATGAGAAGAGCGGGATCTACACGATAAGGGTGATTGCCAGGCAGTCCGATGGCCTTTCCGCGAACTTCACCTACACGGTATTCATACCCCCGAGGGAGGAGAGCATAACCCCTCAGCCGACGCGGAGCGAGGCTGCGCCCGCTGAGAACAGGACCCAGAGCGAGCGAGTAACACAGGAAGGGAGGAAAATGGGTTCCGAGGTTCTGGCTTTCGTACTGGGGGTCTCGCTGTCCGCCTTGGCCTTCCTCATAGCGTCCAGGTTCATGAGGAGATCCTGACCTCAGGGCTCGGGGATTCTGACCCTCCGCTGGATGGCCCTGAAGAGGAGACTGACTGAAGCGCTCAGGGCCAGGTAGAAGAATGAGAGCGCCGTGAATATCTCTAGGGGCCTGAATTCTATGGAGTTGAGGCTCTTGGAGATGCCGTACATCTCCTGAACCCCTATAGCATACGCTAGGGAGGAGTACTGGACCATGTAGGCTATCTCGTTCGATATGCCCGGGAGGGCCCTCCTCAGGGCCTGTGGTAGCACTATGTGGATCACCTCCTGTGTCCTTGTCATGCCCAGGGCCTTAGCAGCTAGGCTCTGCCCCTCATCAAGGGACATTATCGCCCCCCTGACGTACTGGGAGATGTAGGCGCCGCTGCAGAGCACGAATGATAATATGGCCGATGCCTCGGGGCTCAGATATATTCCAAGCTCGGGGAGGCCGAAGAAGACGATGAGCATCGTGACCAGTAGTGGGAAGCCTGTGAGAATGGCTGTGAAGGTCCTGGCGAGGCCCCCGAGTATCCTTCCCCCGTAGACCGCTGAGGCCCCGAGGAGCACCCCCAGGGCCGTCCCGCAGGGGGCCGAGATGAGGACGAGCTCCAAGGTTCCCGTCAGGCCAGAGGCGATGGATGAGAGGATCTCGGGGATGCTCATCGGATCACCTCAGGGGAACCGCCGAAGAGCCTTCTGGCCTCGGGGCTCCTTGAGTTCCTCACCACATCAAGAGGGGGACCCTCCTCGACTATCCTGCCACCGTTCATCACAGCAAGGCTGCTGGCCACCTCCAGGGCGAAGCCGAGTTCGTGGGTGACGACCAGGCTCGTGACCCCCCTCTTGGAGAGCTCCCTCATCACCTCCAAGACCTCCCTGGAGAGCTGGGGATCGAGGGCCGATGTCGGCTCATCGTATAGCATGAGCAGGGGTTCCATGGCCAGGGCCCTGGCTATGGCCACCCTCTGCTTCTGCCCCCCGGACAGCTGAGCCGGGTACCTGTCCCAGAGCTCCTCACCTATGCGGACCGTCCTCAGGGCCTCCTCAGCCCTCCTCCTGGCCTCCCCAGCGCTCATCCCCCTGACCTTAGTCAGCCCTATCGTCACGTTCCTCAGGACGGTGAGGTGGTTGAAGAGGTTGAACTCCTGAAAGACGAAGCCCACCTTCTGCCTGACCCTCACGACATCGACCCCAGGCGAGGTTATCTCCTCCCCATCTATGAATATCCTTCCCCCGTCCGGCCTCACGAGCAGGTTCACGCACTTGAGCAGAGTGCTCTTCCCAGCACCGCTCGGACCCATGAGGACCTTTGTCTCACCGCTCCTCAGCTCCAGGTTGACCCCCTTGAGAACCTGGACGCTCCCGTAACTCTTCCTCAGGTCCTCGATCCTGAGCAATCGCTCACCCCCAAAAAGCCCGGTATCCCGAGCCTCCTTTGAATAAGCTCCATCAGGCCAACCCCAGCCTTTGTGAGGACCAGGTAGATGATTCCAGCGATGAGGAAGGGAATCAGGGCAAGATCCGTGGCAGTGGATACGTACTTGGCCCTCGTGAGTATCTCCATGACCCCCAGGGCGAAGCATATTGACGAGTCCTTCAGCATTATGGCGTACTCATTGGACCATGATGGGAGAGCTATCCTGAGGGCCTGAGGTACCATAACATGCAGGATCGCTTGGAGATCTGTCATACCTATGGATCTGGCCGCTAGGAGCTGCCCTTCCTCTACCGAGAGGAGGGCGCTCCTGAATATCTGGGACTGGTAGGCGCCGCTCCTCAGGCCCAGAGCTAGGACGCTCGCCAGGAAGGAGCTGAGCCTGAGCCCCAGCGAGGGGAGCCCCCAGTAGATGAGGGAGAGCAGCACGAGGAGGGGGGTCCCCCTGAAGAACCAGACGTAGGCCTGGACCAGCCTGGCCAACCTCCCCGGGCCGAAGGTCTCGAGGAGGGAGAGGGGCAGCCCCAGGGAGAAGCCCATAGCCAGCCCCCCGGAGACGAGGGCTAGCGTCCAGGGTATGCCCTCCATCAAAAATGGGATGTAATCCAGGACGCTCCACTGCATCCTCAATCAAGCCCCCACTTCCTCAGGAGCTCGTTCCACTTCGGGCTGTTCATGAGCTCCTCAAGGGCCTCGTTTATCCTGTCCCTCAGCCACTTGTCCTGGGGTCTTGTAGCTATCGCGTAGACGTAAGGAGCCCCTATCTCGCCGACGATCCTTATCCTGGCCTCAACTTCAGGGTTCCTCTTGAGGTAGGGACCCAGGAAGGCTGAGTCCGTTATCAGGGCTGAGGCCCTGCCGTCGAGCAGCGCCTGGAGGGCAGCCACATAGGAGTCTAGCCCGAGCTTCTTGAAGTTGTAGCCGGACTTTAGGAGTCTTTCAGCCCACTCATCGGCCGTAGAACCTATCTGAACGGCCACATACTCACCGGAGTTCAGCAGCTCCTCCATGCTCCTCCTATCCTCCCTCAGGGCGACCAGTTGGTGGACGTATGAGTAGTAGGGAACTGAGAACCATATCTTCTGGGACCTGGGGGCGTTGAAGGTCATACCGGAGGCTATGACATCTATATCACCGTTCTCAAGCGCCGTCACTATGGTGGACCAGTCCCAGGGCTTGTAGACTATCCTCCATCCGTACTTCTTCGCTATGAGGTTCATGACGTCCACGTCGAAACCAACGGGGGTTCCATTCGGCTGCATGACCGTGAAGGGAGGATAGTTGGCATCGAAACCGTAAACTACGACTACCTCCTGCCCTTCCTTCGGGGGATAGGTGAACTTCCCGGGCTCATAGAGGCATTCGCGGGCGGGGGCCTGGGAGAGCCCCGCTATCCCGTAGCCCAGGAGTGATCCCATCAGGAGCCCAAGCAGGAGCACCGCGACGTATCTACCCACCATTGTCCCACCATCCCACATATGTGGGATAGCATGACCGCCACCATTTAAAAGCTTTCACCTCATCTTCCCACGCACGTGGGATGATGGGGGAGGAGGTGTATGACTTCACGACGATGGACTCGAAGAGCAGGATAACGATCCCCATCAAGATAAGGAAAGTATTGGGGCTGAGTGAGGGAATGAGGTTCCTTGTGGTGGCTAACGTCCCGAGAAAGGAGATAAGAATAATCCCGCTGATCCAGCTCCAGGCAAAGGTTTACAGGATCAGGATAGTGATGCTGGACAGGCCCGGGGTCCTGGCCAGGGTGGCTGGCCTGCTCGCGGAGGAGAACGTGGACCTTCTGATGACGGAGTCTAGGACCGTAAGGAGGGGGGAGCTAGCGGAGTGGGTCGTGATGGCGGATCTGTCTGGCTGCAGGCTCGATGCCCTGGAGCTGATAGAGAGGATCAAGGGGCTCGATTTCGTCAGGAGCGTTGAGGTGACGAGCCTGGACTGAGACCCTCATCCCCTAAATCTGGATGATGCGAGATACAAGCTGATCGACTCCAGCTCCACGGATCCGCATCTCACGCTCGAGGCGCTTCACTCGAAGCGGAGCCTGGCGGGGCCTCTGGGAGAATTTAGGAGCACCGAAGCCTGCGGGAGAATTTGAAGAGGCTCCCGAGGAACATCCAGAGAGTTTGGGGACTCTGATTCGGGATCGCGGGTCAAAGCAACGCTTCAAGAGGCGTTTGATGAGTGGGAGGGTCTGCTCAGCCGCCATATTTCCCCGGCCTTTGGCAGGTTAGGTGCACTCAATCCGGGTGAGATGCCACCCGCGGAGGGTCTGATGAATGGAGCTCCCCAAGTGGCGCGTTCAAGGGCATCCATCGATGCGGATGCCTCGCCGGGCACAAGCTTTAAGATATAGCCGCGAGCTCCTGGGCTAGGTGCGACCACGGGGAGAGAGGATGGGTACGATGTGATCGTGATAGGTACGGGCATCATAGGGCTGATGCTGACATACGAGCTCTCCCACTACGATCTGAGGGTTCTGGCGATCGACAGGAATCCGGAGCCTGGTTGGGGGATTTCCAGGGCCCATGCAGCAGTTGTTCACGTGGTTCAGCTCCCATTCAGCTCCATCAGGAGCAAGCTGGCGAGGAAGGGGAATCCCAAGCTCTTGAGCATCTGCGATGAGCTTGGCGTCAGGTACAGGAGAACTCCTACGTTCTGGTGGAGTCCGGGATCCTCCTGAGGAGGCTTAAGGAGTTCCTGAATAGGAAGGAACTCACCTTGAGGCACTTCCCCCAATCCTACCCGGAGGCAGCAGTGGGCGGGCTGATAGCGACCATGAGCACCGGGCAGTACAGCACGAAGTACGGTGGCATAGAGGATCTGGTCATTGACCTGGAGCTGGAGGTGATCAGGGAGGGCTCCCCCATGCTGCTCTCCGTGGAGGGGCTGGACCTGGAATACGGTGTTGGGATCTCGCTGAGGATGAACGCCGGCCTCTGCGTCGTGAGGGGCCTGCTGAGGAGGTACGATGAGGGTTGCAGTATCAGCAGGAGATCCCTCTTGAGGATTAAGAGGAAGATCAAGGGCTTGGGAAGGGTAATATCGCTATCCCCAGAGGCCTCTCACTCCCTAGGGATCCCCTTCTTCTTGGAGGAAGCCCACGACCTCCCGGTCAAGCTCGACTACAGGGGTCCCGTTCACATGCCCTGCCTGCTCATGGGGAGGGAGGAAGCGGTGCTTAGGGGGCTCACCTCAATCGGGGCTGATCCGACCGAGATCCTGAACGTCTGCATGAAGCAGGATACTCCTAATGCTTTGACCCTCTGCCCCAGGGCCTCGTCACTCGGCCTGCCCTGCATATACGATCTGCTCGAGTTCCCACATTCAGGAGCCCAGGGGTGATCTTACACCATCTAGCTCAACCTCGCACCTCCCACTGAGCGAGATTATCGCTATATCCCCGGCTGAGGGTTCAATCTGCCTCAAGTGGATCTTCACATCCCCGCATATGAGGCTCGCGTTCCCCCTCCAGGAGGCGGCGTAGAGGTCATCGAATATCCTTTGAACGCGGAAACCGTTCCTCAGGGTGATCCACTCATCCATCACCCCCCTCGTGTAGATGACCTGAGGGGGCCTCAGCTCCCTCCCCAGGCACTCGGCCGGCCTCAGCCCCAGGCCCAGAACCCTCACCTCAGCTTCCCTCGGAATCTTGACCAGAAGGGCCACTGTCTGGACGTAAAGAGAGTAATTCCTCTTGAAAGCGGTCACATTGGTCTTCAGGATGATCTGACCCTTCTGCCAGATCTCGAGCGGCAGCTCCTCCTCGAACTCGTCGTCCGTGGGGAAGTAGACCAGGTACCTGAGCAGGGAGTAGCATGAGCCTCCCTCGCAGGATATGAGCGCTGACTCTAGATAGCGGTGGCTCGAGTTCGCTGAGCACCACCTGGCCGCTATCTCCCCCGGATCAGGCCAGATTATCTTTAGCTCCTTCAGGGAGGCCCTCTCGCTCTCCCTATAGAGATGAAAGGACAGGAGCAGAACTGAGAGAAGAGCAATAGAAAGGGCGATGGCCCTCCACTCCCTCATCGGGGTCAGGACCAGCTAGCCTATAAAAAGTGGACCGAAAGACTTAAAGCGGATCGATGCCGGGAGGCGTATGCAAGGTGGTTCACTTTGGCGGTGATGGGACCCTGGGGGAGGAGTTCAGGGTAACCCCGTGGGAAGTGGAGGGCGTAGTCGACTATGAGAGGCTGATAGTTGAGTTCGGGACCAAGCCTCTGACGGATGACCTCATAGAGAAGACCAAGGAGCTGACGAAGAGCGAACTACCAATATTCCTCACCAGAAAGTTCTTCTTCTCGCACAGGGATTACGATCTGGTGCTCAGGGACTACGAGGAGGGCAGGGGCTTCTTCCTCTACACCGGGAGGGGGCCATCGGGGCCGATGCACATAGGCCACATAATACCCTTCTACATGACCTCATGGTTCCAGGAGAAGTTCGGGGTGAACCTCTACATCCAGGTCACGGACGATGAGAAGTTCATAATACACCCCGAGTTCGAGTTCGAGGACACCAAGAGGTGGGCCGCGCAGAACATCTTGGACATAGCCGCCGTCGGCTTCGATCCAGACAGGACTTTCATATTCCAGAACAGCGAGTACACGAAGATATACGAGATCGCCGTACCTATAGCGAAAAAGATAACATTCTCGACCGCTAGAGCAGTCTTTGGTTTCAATGAAAGCAGTAAGATAGGTATAATATTTTACCCAGCGATACAGGCGGCGCCAACGTTCTTCGAGAGGAGGAGGTGCCTGATACCGGCGGCCATAGACCAGGACCCCTACTGGAGGATACAGAGGGACATAGCCGAGAGCCTGGGCTACTTCAAGACTGCAGCTATACACGGAAAGTTCGTCCCGCCGCTCACCGGTATGTCCGGGAAGATGAGCGCCAGCATGCCCGAGACAGCCATATACCTGACGGACGATCCGGAGGCCGTGAGGGCCAAGATATGGAAGTACGCCCTAACCGGAGGCCAGCCGACCGTTCAGGAGCAGAGGGAGAAGGGAGGGAATCCCGATGTCTGCGTGGTCTTCAAGTGGCTGGAGATATTCTTCGAGCCAGATGACGGGAGGCTCAAGGAGAGGTACGAGGATTGCAGGTCGGGGGCCCTCCTGTGCGGTGAGTGCAAGGAGTACCTGGCCTCAAAAGTTTCCTCCTTCCTGAGGGAGCACGGTGAGAGGAGAAGGAAGGCGGAGCCGCTCGTTGAGAGGATGAAGTACACCGGAAAGCTGGCGAGTGAGATGTGGGATCTGCACCTACCGGAGGCCCTCAGGAGGAGGCTCCGCTGAGGAGCATCACCGAGCCAGAGGATGGAAGTAAAAAAGGGAGGGGTTAGGTGGAAATTCCGGCCTTTATCCTTCTGTAGGCCTTGTATCCCTCGTTGACCATGAAGAGGGCCTTGAACCCTCTCCCATACCTCATGAAACCCACGTAGTTCGAGAAGGGTGCGGAGTAATCCCTGATGGCCTCCGCGTAGCTCTTGAAGGCTTTATTACTCCGCCACAGGCCGATCGTGAATAGCAGAGCGAGGGCAGCGACGATCGAGAGCAGGACATAGGTCTCGCTCATACGATCTCACGGGGCAGCGGAGTAATATAAAATGCCCCCCATACCGCGAATTCCCTCCTGAAGGGGGCCAAGGATGAGAGCGAAAAACGTTAATTTTCAGCGGGCATCATGTCCGGGATCCGCATGCGAGCCGTTACTTTCGATGTCTGGGCAACCTTGCTGGATCTTCGCGCCTTCTACGGGCTTGCGGCAGCTGAGCTCTCCTCGATAACCGGTCTGCCCCGAGAATACTGCTCAGATTGGATGAGCAGGAGTCACGCGATGGTCAAGGAGGCCCTTAGGAGGGGGGAGGTAGATGAGGGCGATGTCATAGGCAGCTCCACGAGATTGGCGATCGGCCTGACTGATCCCCCATTCACGCACAACGAGCTCTACTCGGCGTTCGCTAGGGCCGTGAATGCGGTTTCAGGGGATGAGCTCCTGCTGGAGGGCGTCAGGGAGGTTCTGGATGCTCTGAGGGAGAGGGGACTCAAGCTGGCCACTGTGGGGAACGTGATTTTCTGGCCGGGTTACCTCAACAGGATCCTCCTGGATAGGGCGGGGCTTTCCGTATACTTCAGCGCTCAGGTCTACGCCGACGAGGTTAGGTGCCTCAAGCCGAACCCTAGGATCTTCAGAATAGCCTTGGAATCGCTGGGGGAGGATCCCAGCGGATCCGCTCACGTGGGTGATAGCCCGGGTGAGGACTTCGCCGGCTCCCTTGCGGCTGGGATGGCCTCCATCCTCATACGGCCGGACGGGGACTCGATCACGGTGGACAGGAGGCTGAGGTTCGCCATAGTGAGGGAGATAAGGGATGTGATCCGGGTCATAGATGAGCTCTAGGTTCCCTTGGAGCTCAGGTAGAGGAGCACCAGGGCCAGTGACTTGAGATCCTTGATCTCCTCGGGGAATGAGAGGTAGTCGTGTGGTCTCATGAGGACCACTCCCAGGAACTCCCCGGCCTCGGGATGGGGGCTCCCCTCCCTCAGCCCCCTGGCGATGAACATGTGAATCACCTCATCGCTGTAACCTGGGGAGACGCATGCTGAAGCCACCCTCTCCATGAACTCAGCTGAGTACCCGGTCTCCTCCTCCAGCTCCCTCAAAGCTGTCTCCTCCGGATCCTCGCCCTCCTCAACCCTCCCGGCTGGCAGCTCCACGATCCACCTGGCCAGGGGGGCCCGCCACTGCCTGACGAACACTGCTCTGCCATCATCGAGCAGCGGGAGTATAACCACCGATTCCCCGAAGGAGACGAGATCCTTGTGAACCCTCCTCCCCCGGCTGATCAAGTTTCTCCTGTAGAGCCTCACCCTTCTCCCGGAGCAGAGCAGCTCATCTGACTCGACGAGGGGCTCATCCCCTCCACGATCCGCTAGACTCATCCCAATCCGGAGGAGGGAAGCCCATATTTATGCTCGACCCTGGGATCGGGGGTTAGAGGCGCATCCCTCGGATAGATCCTGAGGATTCATCGCGAGCCCTTCGCGGATCGATGCTGTGGAGGGAGCCTCCTCCCAGCGGGGGGAAGAGGGAGAACTCATCCCCCTCATTCAGGGGGTCCTCCATGTCCGGCCACTCCCCCCTCCTCACCAGTATGTAGCTCCTGGCACCGGTCCTCCTGTTCAAGAGCTTCCCCCTGAACCCGTCGAACCTCTCCTCAATGGTCCTCAGGAGATCCGAGACCCTCGATCCATCGGGGAGGTTGAGCGATACCTCGTCAGTGCCGGCCAGCTCCCTGTAGAAGGCGTAGAACCTGACCCTGACCTCGGGCATCAAGAGCACACCCCTCATCCCCTTAAAAAGGTGAGCGCGAGCACTCCCTCAGGTCCATCACCTCGGCCCTCTGGTGCTCCACTATGGCCCTGGGCGATATCTTGATGAGCCTCCTCTTGGAACCACCTCCCCCGTAAACGAATTCCTTCTCCAAGACCTTCTCGTCTATGAATGTCCTCAGGGGTATGCCCACCGGGGGAACCTCGCCCACCTCGAAGCCTGTGATCCTCCTGACCTCCTCAGGGGTTGCGAGCCTCCCCCTCAGCCTGCTCAGGCTCAGCCTGGATCTCCCGTCGAGTATCGCCAGGACGGCTCCCTCAGGCGTCATCACGACCAGAGTCTTTATTATCAGGTCCTCCGGAACGTTCATCTCCTCAGCCGCTTGCTTCACTGTCAGAACCTCCCTCCTGGTCTCTATGATCTCCCCGCCCAGCCTCCTTACCAGTTCCTCCAGATCCGAGGGCATGTCAGACCCTTCCCAGGGACCTTATCTCGCTGGCCCTCAACCTGACCGAGTAGAGGTAGCCCCCTAGGATCTCGGAGGGCCTGAGGTGCTCCAGCTCGTCGTTGAACCCTCCACCCACCTCCAATCGTGCCTCTCCCGAGAGGATCCTGGAGTAATAAGCCTGGGGGACGAACTCCACGTAGTCGTCCACACCTATTGGCTTGAGGTATCTCCTCAGAAGCCAGCTTCCGAAGTCGTCGAAGGGGATCCTCCCCAAGCTGGTCTTGGGCTCCACCAGGATCCTGAAGAGGCTGTAGCCGGCCCTGTAAGCGGCACCGCCGTACCTCCTCGTCTCGAAGAGCTCGTGGAACCTGGTCATCTCTATCTCAGCGATCTTCTTCGGGAAGCCGAAGATTATCCCCCTCACCAGGGACAGGTCGTTGTCCACGTACATGAAGGGGCAGTAAGCGTAATTCCTTCCCCCTAGCTCCACCTTGACGAAGACAGCCGCCTCCCTGTACTGGAGGAGGTCCGGGGCAAGGTAGTTCATCTCCTCCGAGCTCTCACTGTAGGATATGATGTCAGCCACGTAAAACCAGAGGTCCCCGAGGGGCCTCAACTCGGGAGGCAGGACCTCTCGGATCCTCTCCGGCTCCGCCCTCGCGTGAACAGCTATGGAGTCCATCACATAGGTCCAGGGGCCATCTGGGACGAGAGCAGATCTGCCGCTCGGCGTGAAGGGTCCCGTCCAAGGCATAGCGCTTCAGCCTTGTGGAGAAGATAAATTATGCGGGGGGATCACTCCTTGACGTAGGGCCTCCCGAGATCCCTGGGGGCCCTCCCCCTCCTGAAGAGGAAGCTGACCGCTATGAGCACCGCCAAGTAGGGCACAGTCCTGAAGATGTAGGAGAGGGAGGTCAGGTTCAGGTTCGGGTTCATCAGCTGCATCTTCACCGGAAGGTAGAGGGAGATGGCGTCGAAGAATCCAAAGATCAGGCTGCCCGCTATGGCTAGCATGGGATCCCACCCGCTCAGGGCGACCACAGCTAGCGCTATGAAACCCCTGCCCGCGGAAACATACCTCGTGAACTGCCCTATCCATCCGACAACTATGTATGCTCCCCCTAAGCCGGTCAGGGTGGCCCCGAGCAGGGTCGCTAGGAGCCTCGTCCTGAGCACGTTCACCCCCATCGCCTCCGCCGACCTTGGGTCCTCGCCGCAGGCCCTCAACCTCAACCCCGAGGAGGTCCTGAAGAGCCAGTACCAGGAGGCCAGGGCCGCTGCCAGGGCCAGCGGGAGCAGCGGGGAAAGGTAAACCCCGACTCCGACGAAGGGTATCTTGCTCACCATCGGGGAGGCCCCGTGATGACCCCAGGTGTTTATCAGGCCTATTATGCTCATCCCGTAAGCTAGAGTGTTGAAGCCGACGCCCGCGATTATCTGATCACCCCTGAGGTAAACGCTTATGGCCCCATGCAGAAGTCCGGAGGCCAGCCCCACGAGGGCCCCCGAGAGGAGCCCAAGGTAGGGGTTGCCCGTGCTGAAGGTCACGAGCGAGGAGACGAAGGCGGAGAGTATGAGTATACCCTCGAGCCCTATGTTGACGACACCGCTCCTCTCAGTTATTATCTCACCGACGCTGGCCAGCAGAAGCGGGATGAAAGCGACGAGAGTCTGCGAGAGGAGGCTCAGCAGGTCCTCAATCATGGAACGACCCTCCTAAGCCTCAGGAGCCTGAGCAGTTGGGGGGCGGAGAGGACCACCACCACCGCGCCTATCAGGGCGTCAGCGAGCTCCGTCGGCACGCCCACCCTGAGCTCGGCCGCCTCACCTCCTATCACCAGGAGGGAGAGGAAGAGCGATGATAGCACTATTCCGAGGGGATTGTTCCTGCCCAGGAGTCCTGCCCCTATCCCAGCGAATCCCATCCCGTAGAGACCCGACATTGTCGAGTCTATAGCATGCGTGTGCCCTAGCACGAGCAGCCCACCACCAAGTCCGCTCATCGCTCCTCCCAGGGCCATTGAGATGATAATCGCCCTCTCCGGGCTGAACCCCGCGTACCTTGCGGATCTAGGGGAGGAACCCGAGACCCTCATCTCGTATCCCAAACCGGAGTGGAATATCAGGAAGTACATGAGGAGGGACGAGATCACGGCTATCGGGAAGATCAGCGGGATCGATGTCCCCCAGATGGTCAGGCTTCCTATGGTGGCTGCCTTAGGGACCGAGAAGGACTTGTAGGGCATCAGGGGATCGTATATGTGGGTCGTCACCAGGTAAGTCAGGATGAAGTAGGCGATCCAGTTGAGCA